>NZ_JBCLVN010000064.1:0-43380 GCF_039548315.1 Cellulomonas olei | reverse complement strand
CGACGGCGACCACCGCGGGGAGCAGCGCGGGGGCGCCGCGGCCGAGGTGCCGCGCCACGTAGGCGTCGACCCGGCCGCGGGTCCGGGCACGGGCCGCGACCGCCCGCCGGCCCGCGCGGGCGGGGTCGCGTGCGAGGAGCACCGGCTGCCCGGCGACCGGCGCCTCGCGGAAGCCGGCCCCGACGGCGTCGCGGCGGAACATGACGGCCGCGCCCTCCTCGTCCGCCCGCAGCCCCTCGTCGAACCCGACCGACTCCAGCACCGCCCGCGTCGCCGCGCCGGCGGCGGCCGGCCAGGCACCCGGCGGCGGCGGGTCGGCCACCACGCCCAGCAGGCGGTCCGCGCGCGCGGCGGACGGCGCGCGACCCGGGGGGTGGACGGCGCCCGCGACGAGGTCGGCCCGCCCGGCGCGCAGTGGTGCCGTCAGCGCGGACACCCAGGCGGCGGGGACCCGCACCTCCGCCAGCGTGAAGAGCAGGTACCGCCCCCGGGAGGCCGCGACGCCGAGGTTGCGGGCCCGCGCGGGTCCCACGCCGGGCGCGGCGACGACCCGGACCCGACGGTCCCCGCCCAGGCCCGGCGGCAGCGCGGCGACGTCCCCGACGACCAGCACGACCTCGCCGCCGAGGCGGTGGCCCCGCAGCCGCACCGCGGGCGCGACCGCACCGGCGCCTGCGGACCCGGCGGGACCGCGGGCCGCGACGTCGAGCGACGCGAGCACGCCCCGCAGCATCTCCGGGAGACCCGGCTCCGCGCCGCGGGCCACGACCACCACGGAGACGTCGACGCGCCCCGGCACGGCTTCGGGCACGCTCACCTCCGGCGGCACGGCTCCCGGCACGGGCACCGGGATGGGCTCATACCCTCCCAAACCGGACAGGCGCGGTCGAGGCGGGTCACTCGTCCGGGTGGCGCTCCCGCATCCCGGACGGCTCCGGTGCAGCCGCGGCGCCCGGGCCGCCGGTGCCACCCGGAGCATCGGGGCCACCTGGGCCGTCAGTGCCGGCCAGGCCGTCCGGGCCACCCCGGCCGTCGGCCGCGAGCCCCGCGACCTCCGCGGGCGGGAACGGCTCGGGGTCCGGCAGCCCGCCGAGCGCGTACCCGAGCCCGAACCCCGTCGACCAGGACAGGCGCGCCACGTCGCCCCTCGACCGCACGCGCGCGAGCTCCCCCGCGACCGTCCCGGCGCGGCGTGCGACGCGGACCGGCCTGCTGCGCAGCAGCTGCCGCCGGGGCGCCGGGACGACCGGCGCGGTGACGTCCGCCGGCGGCGCGGGCTCGTGGTGCACCGCGAGCGCCTCGCGGACGTCGCCGTAGCGCGCCGCCAGCCAGCGCTGCCCCATGCCGCTGTGCCGGCCCTGGTCCCAGGTGTCGCGCAGCCCGTGCCGCAGCCGCATGTGCACGACCGCCGCCGGCTCGAACTCCAGCCGGCTGCCGGCGAGCTGCGCCCGCCAGCACAGGTCGGTGTCCTGCAGCCACCGCGCGCGGGGGTCGAAGCGCCCGATGCGGTGGAACAGCTCGCGGCCGATGCCGAGGTTGCTCGCCGCCGCGCACGGGAGCCACGGCAGCGGCTCGGTGTACTGGAGCCCCTCGACCTGCGGCAGGGCGCGCGACCGGCGGGCCGACCGGTCGTTGAGGCGGTGCCACTCGAGGCGCCCGGCGACCACGCCCGTGCGGTCGACCGCGGCGCCGAGGGAGTCGATCCACCCGGGGGCGACGACGTCGTCCGCGTCGCAGAACAGCAGCGTGCCGCCACGCGCCACCTCGGCGGCCGCGTTGCGCGCCGCTCCCGCGCCCGGCGTCCCGGAGGCGTCCACGAGGCGTGCCTGCGGCAGCCAGGATCGTGCGTCCTCGACGACGTCGCGGGTGCCGTCGGTGGAGCCGTTGTCGGCCACGATGACCTCCCAGGACCGCTCGGCGCGCTGGGCCGCGAGGGCGCGGAGCTGGTCCGGGAGGGTGGCGGCGGCGTCGCGCGCGGCGATCACCACGGAGACGGCGACGGGGTCGGGATCGGCGTGGCGGTCGGACGCGCGCATGGTCCCCCTCTGGGTCAAATCATGACATTTCACCCATCGAAACACGCACCTGTCCGGCCCGCACGCCGTGGCACCGCGAGCCACGCGACCCGGCGCCCCGTCCGTCGCGGTCCCGCCCCCGGCCCTCCGGGGGGGACCCGGTCAGTACCGCTCGGGCCCGTAGTCGATCCGGTAGTGCTGCTCGCGCGGGCGCTCGCCGATCGGCTTCGCCGGCACGCCCCCGACGACCGTCCACGGCGGCACGTCCTGCGTGACCACCGCGCCGGCCGCCACCACGGCGCCCTCGCCGATCGTCACGCCCCGCACCACCGTGGACCGGCTCGCCAGCCACGCCCGGTCCCCGATGACGATCGGGCCGAGCCGCCCCGCGAACCCGGGGTCGCGCAGGTCGTGGTCCGCCGTCACCAGCAGCACGTGGCTGGCGATGACGACGTCGTGCCCGATGTCGATGCCGCCGCGCGCGTCCACCTGGCAGAACCGCCCGACGTGGCAGCGCCCCGCGATCCGCAGGTTGCCCGGCTCCAGCACCTCGGAGCCTCCGAACAGGTACACGTGCTCGCCGAGGTCCGCCCCGAGCCGGCGCAGCGTCGCGATGCGCAGCGCGTTGCTCGGCACGTGCGTGATGACCCGGTTGAAGACCAGCTCGCCCCGTCGTCCCACCTCAGGCCTCCTTCCCGCGGGCCGCGCCCGCACGCTCCGGGTCCCGCGCACCGCCCAGCCGCGCGGCGATCGCCCCCGGCACGTGCTCCCGGCGCACCAGGTCGCGCCCGGCCTGCGCCCGGTCCAGCCGGTCCGCCGGGTCCGCCACGAGCGCCTGCACGGCGGCCAGCAGCGCCCGCTCGCCCGGCTCGCCGTCGCCGACCACCACCACCCGGGCCTCGTCGAACAGGTGCGAGGCGCCGCGCGAGTCGTTGGTGACGACCGCGCAGCCATGGCCCAGCGCGGCGACCAGCGGGCCGCTCACCGCGAAGGCGCCGCCACCGCCCCACCCGTCGCGCCGCCACCGCACGACGACGGCGGCGCGCGCGAACGCGGCCCGGACGTCGGCCTCCGGCAGGAACCCCAGCAGCCGGACGCGGTCGAGCACGCCCCGCGCCTCCGCCTCCTGGCGCAGCCGCTCCTCGGTGGCCGGCGAGGCCGCCCCGACGGCGAGCGTCCAGCCGGCGGGCAGGTCCCCCGCCGCACGGACCAGCGGCAGCACGTCGGCCGCGTCCGCGACGTAGCCGGGGACGAGCACCTCGGTCCGCCCCTCGACCGGCGCCTCGGCGACGGCACCGACGTGCGGCACGTCCTGCACCGGGCGGGTGAGCCGGTGCGCGCGCTCGAGGGCCCGGGCGCCGGCCGGCGACAGGCACAGCACCCGCTCCGCGCGCTGCAGCAGGTCCCGCTCCGCCCGCCGCCCGAGCACGGCGGAGAGGGCCGCGGCGACGCGACGCCCCCCGCGACGGTCGAGCAGGGTGGTGAAGAAGGCGCCGCCGGAGAGCTCCGGCACGTCGTGCACCATCAGCCAGACGCGCCGCCCGCGCCGGGCCAGCCACCAGGCCGCCCAGAACTCAGCCAGCCCCCGCCCGGCCTGCTCGACCACGAGGACGTCGGCGGGGTCGCGGCGCGCGAGCCGCCGGGCGAGCCGCACGGCCAGCACCGCCGACTGGGACGCCCCCGGCTCGGGCGGCAGCCGCTCGACGTCCACCTCCCCGAGCTCCTCCAGCACGGGGCGGAACGCCTGGGCGTAGGCCGCGACGCCGCTCGGGCTGGGCGGCAGGCGCGTGACGTGCACGAGCCGCAGCCCCGCGGGGGCCGCCGTCACCGGGCTCCCCGCGAACCGCCACGGGCCGCACCGCGCACGCCGTCCCGGACCCCGACGGCGGCGCGCTGGACGCCCTCGACGGCGCCCAGCAGCCGCGTGCGGCGCCGCGGCACGTCCTGCGTCAGCCGGCCGGTGCGCTCGTCCTCCAGCAGCGAGCCGTACAGGTGCCCGAAGGTGTGCAGCGCGGCGACGGCGAACCCCGCGCGGCCGTCGCGCCAGACGCCGGAGTAGACGGTGGACCGCAGCAGCTCGCGCAGCAGGGCCACGGGGTCGTCCAACCGGGTGAACCGTCCGGGGTTGTTCGCGGCGTACCGCAGGATCTTCTCGGTCGTCTGGCCGACGGAGCGGAAGTTCAGGTGGGCGATGGCCGGCACGGACTCCGGCGCGTCGATGCCGCGGCCGTCGAGCACCGGCGGGACGTGGGCGAGCGCGGGCTCGGCGTAGTGCGCCCGCCCGCGCCGCAGCAGGGCGAACTTGGCGCTCCCTCGCAGCGAGTGCTCCAGCAGCCGGCCGAACGCCACGTTGTCGTACCGCAGGCGCACGCCGGCGACGTCGTCGGGACCGTCGAGCACGGGCTGCAGGGCCGCGCGGAACCCCGCCGGGAGGTGCTCGTCCGCGTCCACGAACAGCACCCAGTCGCTGGTCGCCGCGTCGAGCCCGAGCTGGCGCACCTGCTCCACGACGGGCGCGTCCGGGACCGGCACCACGCGCGCCCCGTGCTCCGCGGCGACCGCGGAGGTGTCGTCGCGCGACCCCATGTCGCAGACGAGCACCTCGTCGAAGCCGGCCAGCCGCGGCAGGCAGTCGCGCAGCAGGTCGGCCTCGTCTCGGGAGTACACGACGGCGCTCACGGTGCCCGGGGAGGTCATGGCGTCGAGCGTAGGTGGGGGTCCCCCGGAGGCGGCACCGCCTCCAGGGTGAATTCCGGCGAAAGCGGACATAGCGGGCATCGCGGACGGCTAGCCTCGCGGTGCGGACAGGGGGTCCGCCCACCGCCCGGTCGCGGCGGCCAGCGGCCCGACGGGGCCACCCGGAAGGAGCACGGCATGAGCCACGTCCTCGTCGTCGGCAGCGGCATCGTCGGGCTGGCGGTCGCCGCCCGCCTCGCCGCGCGCGGCGACCAGGTCACCGTCCTGGAGAAGGAGGACGGGCTGGCCCTGCACCAGACCGGTCGCAACTCCGGTGTCGTGCACTCCGGCCTGTACTACCCGCCGGGCAGCCTCAAGGCGACGATGGCCGCCGCCGGCACCCGGTCGCTCACCGCCTACGCCCGCGAGCGCGGCGTCCCGGTCGAGATCTGCGGGAAGCTCGTCGTCGCCACCTCCGAGCGCGAGCTGCCCGGCCTCGAGAAGCTCGCGGACCGCGCCGTCGCCAACGGGGTGCCGGCCCGCCGCCTCACGCCGGCCGAGGCCCGCGAGTACGAGCCGCACGTGCGGGCGGTCGGCGCGCTGCGCGTCGAGTCCACCGGCATCGTCGACTACCCCGGCGTGTGCCGCGCGCTCGCCGCGGACGTGGAGGCGGCGGGCGGCAGCGTCGTGCTCGGCGAGGAGGTGCTCGCCGCGCGCACCGTGCCCGACCGGCCCGGTGCCCGCGGCCGCGTCGAGGTGCGCACCGACAAGGCGGACCGCGAGGTCGACGCGCTCGTCGTCTGCGCCGGGCTGCACGCCGACCGCATCGCGCGCGCGTGCGGACTGGAGCCGGAGGCGCGGATCGTGCCGTTCCGCGGGGAGTACTTCGAGCTCACCCCCGAGGCCGGCGAGCAGGTGCGCGGGCTGATCTACCCCGTGCCGGACCCGCGGTTCCCGTTCCTCGGCGTGCACCTCACGCGCGGCATCGAGGGGCACGTCCACGCCGGCCCGAACGCCGTGCTCGCGCTCGCCCGGGAGGGCTACACCTGGCGCGACGTGTCGCCGGGCGACATGGCCGACGCGCTGGGCTGGCCCGGGCTCTGGCGGCTCGCCGCCCGCAACCTCGTGCCCGGGGCGGCCGAGGTCGGCCGCTCGCTGTCCACGCACGCGTTCGCCCGGAGCCTGTCGCGCCTGGTGCCCGGCATCACCGCCGGGGACCTCGTGCCGGCCCCGGCGGGCGTCCGCGCGCAGGCGCTGCGCCGCGACGGCGGGCTGGTCGACGACTTCCTCGTGCAGACCACCGCGCGCCAGGTGCACGTCCTCAACGCGCCGTCCCCCGCGGCCACGGCGTCGCTGGAGATCGCGCGCCACATCGTCGAGCAGCTCGACGCCACCCTCCCCCTGGAGCACGCCGCGTGAGCCTGCCCACGGCGACCCCGGCAGCGAGTACCTGGTCGAAGGAGACCACGATGCGCATCGCCCTGATCGTCCGGCACCCCGTGCTGCCGGAGGTGACCGCCGGCGGCATCCTCGACCTGCACCACCTGGCCCGGGAGCTCGTGCGCGCGGGCCACGTGCCGGAGGTCGTCGCGACGAAGTACGGCGGACGACGGCTGCTGCCCCGCCGCGCCCTGCAGCGGCTGCGGCCGCACCACCCGGCCGCCTGGGCGGACGACGCCCAGGGGTACCGGACCACGCGCTACGGCCCGTGGGCGATGCGGGCCGGCGTCGAGCGGCGGCTGGACCACGGCGACTGGGACGTGGTCGCGCTGCAGGACGTGGCCACGTTCGACCTGGTCGAGCCGGTGCACCGCCGCGGGATCCCCCTGCTGATCCGCATCGTCGCGATGCAGGAGGTCGACGAGCTCGCGCGGCGCAGCGCCGCCGACCCGCGCTTCGCCGCCGTGCTGCGCGACCCGCGGGTGCGCGTGGTCAGCAACTCCCGCTACGTCGCCGGCCGGGTCCGGGACGCGCTCGGCCTGGAGACCCCCGTGGTCTACCCGCCGATCGACCTCGGCGACTGCCGCACGACCGGGCACGACCCCGTGCACGTCACGATGGTCAACCCCCGGGACGTCAAGGGCATCGACACCACGCTCGCGGTCGCCGCGCTGCTGCCGCACCGGCAGTTCCTGCTGCAGGAGGCGTGGGCGCTCGACCCGGACGAGCGCGACGCCCTGCTCACCCGGCTGCGCACGCTGCCGAACGTGCGGCTCGCCCCGGTGACCGACCGCATGGCGGAGGTCTACCGGCGCACCGCGGTCCTGCTCGCGCCGTCCCGGGTGGTCGAGACGTTCGGGCGCGTGGCGCTCGAGGCCGCGGCCAACGGCATCCCCGTGGTCGCGACGCGCGCCGGCGGGCTGCCCGAGGCGGTCGGCCCCGGTGGGGTGCTCGTGGAACCGTCCGCGGGCCCGCGGACGTGGGCCGGCGCCGTCGAGGGCCTGCTCGCGGACCCGGCGCGGTACGCCCGCGTCGCCGCCGCCGGCCGGGCGCACGCGGCGCAGCCGGCGTTCGACCAGAGCGTGGTGGCCGCCGCGATCCTGCGGGTCGCGCTCAGCGCGGCGGGCGGGACGACGCTGGCCGCCTGAGTGCGCCGTGTGTGCCGAGTGCGCCGGATGTGCCGCGTGCGCCGGATGTGCCGAGTGCGCCTGAGCCCGTCGGCGTCTGCACGCGCAGACGCCGGGCCCCTGATGGAGGGAGGGGCCCGGCGCCGGTCGGTGGACGCGCTGGTCAGCGCATCATGTCGCGCATCATCGCCCGCACGGGCGGGTACTCGGCGAGCAGCTCCCCCGCGGTGCGTGTGCGGTAGCCGTCCGCGGCGATCCGCCGCAGCAGCGCGTCGAGCACGGCGGCGCGGTCGTGGCGGGGCAGCTCCGACGGGTCGGACGCGGTCTCCGGGTCGGCCCGGGTGTCGTGCATGAGCACGAGCGCCCCGGGGTGCAGCGAGGCGTACGCCCGGCGCACCATCTCGTCCTGCTCGCCGTGGTACCAGTCCTCCACGGAGGACGACCAGAGCACCACCCGCAGGCCCTGGCGCGCCCACCCGCGGCGCTGCCGCACGGTGTGCGAGCCGTACGGGGGCCGGAACAGGTGGATCGGCCGCCCGGCGATCTGCTCGACGACGGCGCGCGACTGCGCCACCACGCGCATGGACTCCTCGTACGGCACCTGCGCGAGCCGGCGGCGGTGGTCGCGGCTGTGCAGCGCGAGCTCGTGACCCTCGGCGACGATGCGCCGCACGAGGTCGGGGTGCTGCTCCGCGGCCTCGCTGAGGACGAAGAACGTGGCGTGCGCGCCGCGCTCGCCCAGCACGTCGAGCAGGCGCGGCGTGTGGTGCGGGTCCGGGCCGTCGTCGAACGTCAGCGCCACCACCCGGTCGAGCGTCTCGACGCCGACGAGCGCCGCGAGCGGCTGCAGGACGGGCCGTGCCAGCTCGACGACCGCGCGCCGGGGCAGCGGCCGCGGCGCGGGGGCCCCGAACTCCCCCATGTCGCGGCGCAGCACGACGCGACCCCGACCGGGGTGCAGCCGCGGGGCGGACTGCTCGCGGGGGACGAGAGGTGTCGGCATGGGGGGCCTCCTGCGCGGCGGGCCGGGCCGGGTGGCGCCGGGCGGCGCGCTCACGGTGCGTCGGCGGGGTGGGCTGGCCGGGCCAGTCTGCCCGCCTGGACGCGCCCTGGATGTCCGATTTGCGGCTTTTCACCCCATCGCCGGAACGCGGGTCGTTCACCCGAACGTGGCGAGGACCTCCTCCGCGAGCCGCGACGCCAGCGCCACGAGGGTCAGCGTCGGGTTCGCGAAGCCGCCCGTCGGGAACACCGACGTGCTCGCCACGTACAGGTTGCCCAGCCCGTGCACCCGGCAGTCCGGGTCCACGACGCCGAGCGCCGGGTCGGCGTGCATCCGCGTCGTACCCAGGTAGTGGTTGGTCGAGGAGCCGAGCACCACGGGGTCCACGCCCGCGAGCGCCGGGCGCAGCTCCCCCAGCCCCGCACGCCGGACCGCCTCGGCGACCAGCGCGTGCGCGCCCGCCGCGGCGCGGGCGTCCTCGGGCGTCCACCGCCAGTCGATGCGCAGCCGCCGGACCCCGAACGCGTCGGTCTGGTCCCCGAGCGTCACCCGGTTGCCCGGGTGCGGCGCCTGCTCCGCCTGGTGCAGCACCCGCAGGTGGTCGAAGTGCCGCGACGGCCGCCGGAACGTCGACCACCCGCCGTGGCCCACGTAGGTCGAGCGCCGCCCGCCGGAGTGCAGGGCCCGGCGCAGCACCGAGCCGCCGCCCGAGATCGCGCCCCACAGGTCCGCCGCGCCCGGCAGCCGGCGCGCCCGCAGCGCGTCCCGCACCGCGACCGCCGACCGCCGCGCCGCCGCACCCCGGTCGTCGCCGCCCTCCGGCTCGCGCTGGCTGGCGTGCCGCGGGAAGAACATCGTCGACAGCTGCGTCACGGGCTCCGACCGCAGGGCGTCGTCGCTGAGGCGCAGGTGCCCCATCACGGGCACGCCCTCGACGGTCCGCAGGTCGTACAGCGCCATCTCGTCCACCAGGGACCGGTCCGCCGGCTCCAGCACGCCGCCGTCCACCAGCGGGTGGTCCATGAAGTTCCGGCCCAGCGGGTCGGTGCCGCGCGCCCCGCCCGCGCGCTCCAGCGCCCGCCGCACGCCGGTCGAGCCGAGCATGAGCTGGGTGGTCGCCAGCCCGCCGCCCGCGAGCACGACCGTCGCCGCCCGGAACACCACCTCGCGCCCCGGCGCGCTCATCGTGCGGACCTCCGTCACGCGCGTCGCGCCCGGGTCGGTGCGCAGCTCCACGACGTACGCGTGGTGGAACACCGTGCAGGACGGGTCGCCGGCGATGGTCCGGATGTGGCGCTCCGCGAACTCCCGCCGGTCGGCGAACTGGAACACGTCCGTCGTCACCACCGCCTCGTCCAGCGGCAGGCGGGTGGCACCCGGGCGCTCCCACGGGTCGGCCGCGTACCCCTCGGGCCGCAGCCCGAACAGCTCCTGCGCGCGCCGGAAGCCGGGCTCGAGGTCGGCCGGCGTGATCGGCCAGCCGCTCCCCGGCAGCCACGGCCGGGCCTCCAGGTCCGCGTCCGACAGCGGCACCAGGCGCAGCCCGCGCCGCCCCCCGCCGAGGTCGACGCTCCACAGGTTCGCGTTCCCGCCGACCCGCCGCGTGCCGCTGATCTGGTCGACCGTCCCGAACTCGAGCCTGTCCGCGGCGAGCTGCAGCCGATCCGCCTCCGGGTCCAGGTCCAGGCCCCCGGACTCCAGCACCGCGACGGTCAGGCCCCGGGCGAGCAGCCCCAGGGCGACCGTCACGCCGGCCGGGCCGGAGCCGACGACGCAGACGTCGGCCGTGCGGACAGCTCCCGGACGCAGCGTGCGCGCGTCGACGATCATCGCCCCTCCCCCGGGTCCGTCCGCTCGCTCCTCGGGCGGACGGGGAAGTCCTACACCCTCCGCGGGTCCGCGCGGGAGGGGTGTCCGGGTGAGAACCGGGCGACCGAGCGGGACCAAGGCCCCACGGGCCGCCGCGGGGCGCCTCGTACGGTGCCCGCAGGCAGCCAGCCGCATGCCTCTCATCCGACGACGGATCGACCTCGAGGACAGACGTGCGGCACACGAGACGAACGCTCCTGGCAGCCCTGGCGACAGCCCTCCTGCTCATCTCCGGCGGCGCCACCGCCCAGGCCGGCGACGGGTTGTGCAACGCCGGCTACATCTCCGCCAACGGCAAGCAGTGCCGGCAGACGCGCTTCTACGAGCACGCAGCCGACACGAACGGCCAGCCGTACGGCGCCTACGTCACGCTCAACAGCCGGACCTGGTCCTCGACGTTCAACCGCGACCCCGACCTGCGCAACGGCGCCTGGACGGTGACGAGCGACTTCAACGACCGGATCAGCGGCTTCGTCCACACGAGCTGCGGGTGAGGCCCCGCCAGACCCGGCGACCGGCGGCAGGAGCCGGCGCAGGGCTGCTCGTGGTCGCCCTCCTCGTCGGCTGCGGTGCGAGCGACCGAGCCGCCCCGACGCCGACGACGGCGCCCGGTCTCGACCTCGGCGCGACGCTCGACAGCGCGAGCGGTGCCGTGACGCTGCCGTTCGAGCGGTTCATCGCGTCCGGCGAGGAGGAGGCCCTGTTCGACGCCGCCCGGGAAGCGCTCGTCGCCCGGTGCGCCCAGGAGCTCGGGGTCCCGTACTACGGCATCGAGCACTCCTACCCCGAGGAGTACCGCTCGGACATGGCCTGGGGTCCGTGGACCGTCGACCAGGCCGAGCGGTTCGCGAACACGCTGCCGCTGACGCCCGCGGACCAGGTCGCGAACGGGCTGGTGCCGGCGGGATCCGCCGCCGCAGACCGCTACCACCCGAACTTCGAGCTGACCGACGACCAGCGCGCCGCGGTGGAGTCGTCCTGCACCGACTCGGAGGACTACCGCTACTTCGAGCAGGTCGGCGTCGGCGACGGCCCCTGGGACGAGCAGATCGCGCCGATCTGGAACTCCCTCCCGGACCGCGACGACGTGCAGACGCTGCTCGGCGAGCTCGGCGCCTGCTACCGGGCGGCGGGCCTCCAGCCCGTGACGGGGCAGCCCTGGCTCGTGACCGCCGGGTCCTGGGAGATCAGCGAGGAGCAGGTCACCATCGCCCTGCAGATCGTCACGTGCAAGGACGAGGTCGACTTCACCCGGCGGATCGCCGGCATCGAGGCGGGCCTGCAGGCCGCGGTCGTCCTGGAGCACGCCGACGAGCTGGTGGCACAGCGCGCCGAGCTCGACGCGGCGGTGCAGCGCGCGCGGGAGGTGCTCGCCGAGAACGCCGACGTCATCCACCACGGTGCCGGGTCGTGACTCCCCGGGCCGGACGAGCCGGGGCGGCAGGTCGACGCCGGGGTCGCTGGATCGCCGTCTGGGCCGGCGCCGCGGCAGGTGCGGTCGTCCTGGCGTTCGCCGCGGGCGCTCTCGTCCGCTCCCCCTGGGACGACGCCGTCGACGCGGGGGCGACGCGCCCGGAGGTCACCGCCGTCGTCGAGCACCGGTCGCTGGTCCTCGACACAGCGGCGACACGGGGCGAGGTCCGGCTGGGCACCGACGTCGTCGTCCCGGCGCCGGCCGCGGAGCCGGTGGCCATGGTGACCGCGGTGCGGGTCGAGCCGGGGCAGCGGGTCGACGCCGGCGCCGCCCTCGCTGACGTCGCGGGCCGGCCCGTCATCGCGTGGACGCTGCCGTTCGGCCCCTACCGGGACCTCGTCCCCGGGGACGAGGGTCCCGACGTCCGTGAGATCCAGACCGCGCTGACCCGCTCGGGTCACTACGGCGGTGCCGTCGACGGCGTCTACGGCACCGCGACCGCCCGGGCCGTGGACGCGCTGTACGCCGCGGTCGGGGCAGAACCGCCTCCGCCGGGAGCGGACGCGGTCGAGGCGGCGGCGCGGACTCAGGACCAGGTGCGGGCGGCGACGGAGGCCCTCGCCGCTGCCCGCGCCGAGGACGGGTCGCCCACCGCGGGGACGACGCAGGCGGCGCAGGACCTCGACCGCGCCCGCCGAGAGGCTGCCGCAGCGGTGCTCGCGGCATCGACGCCGCTGCCGCGCGGGGAGATCGCCCTGGTGCCCGAGAGCGGGGCCGTCGTGACGCAGATCGCCGCGCTCGGCACCGACCTCTCGGACGGCGGGGTCCCGCTCGCGACGCTCCGTGCGGGCGTCCCGCAGGTCCTGGCGCGCGTGGGGGTCACGAACGCGTCCGCCTTCAGCGTCGGGACCGAGGTGGAGGTGCGCGGCGTCGACGGCACGGCCCGCGCCGTCGCGACCGTGAGCGCCGTCTCGGAGTTCCGGGCCACCGCGACGGACGCCGGGCAGGCACCGGGATACGACCTCCAGCTCGAGCTGGACGCAGCCCACTCGTTCGCCCACGAGGACGACGTGCTGCTGGTGCCCCTCGAGGGCACGCCGGCGCTGGAGGGCCTCGCAGTCCCGCTCACCGCGATCCGCGACGACGAGCACGGCGCCTACGTCCTCGTCAGCGGAGGGGCTGCTCCGCGGAAGGTCGAGGTGGACGTGGAGGGCACCGCGCAGGGATGGGCCGTCGTCTCGGGCCGGGACCTCGAGGTCGGCGACCTCGTCGTGGTGCAGATCGGATGACCGTCGTCGAGCTCGACGGGGTGACCAAGTCCTACCCCGGGCGCGAACCGGTCCCCGTGCTGCGGGACGTGGGGCTCTCGGTGCGGGCCGGGGAGCGCCTCGCGGTGGTCGGGCGGTCCGGCGCGGGGAAGTCGACGCTCCTCAACCTGCTGGGTCTGCTCGACGTGCCCACCTCCGGCCGGTACCGGCTGCTCGGGTCCGACACGTCACGGCTCCGCCGCGGCGACCGCGACCGGCTGCGGTCGGGCACCATCGGCTTCGTCTTCCAGGAGCACCACGTCCTCGGGCACCGGACGGTGGGCGAGAACGTCGACCTCGCGCTCGCAGCGTCCGGCGTGCCGCACCGGGACCGGCCGACCCTGGTCGACGCAGCGCTCCGGCGGGTCGGCCTCGGGGCGCACGTCCAGGCGCGCAGCGGGCTGCTCTCCGGGGGCGAGAAGCAGCGGCTCGCCGTCGCCCGGGCGGTCGTCACCCGACCGAGGCTGCTGCTCGCGGACGAGCCGACCGGGAACCTCGACGACGAGAACGCCGCCGACGTCCTGCGGCTGTTCCGCGAGCAGGCCGACGACGGCGTGGCGGTCGTCGTCATCACGCACTCCGCCCGGGTCGCCGCCTGGGCCCACCGTGTGCTGGAGGTCGCCGACGGCCGGCTGCGCGCGACGGCACCGCCCGCCGGAGCCCGTCCATGAGTCGTCTCGTCCGGGGCGGTCGCGTGACGTGGACGCGCGACGTGCTGCGCGACGTCCTCGTGGAGATGGGTGCGCGCCGCTCGCGATCGGTCCTGGCCGTGGTCGCCGTCGCTCTCAGCGTCGGTGCCCTGCTCGCCTCGGTGGGGCTGTCGCGCGCCGCGGCGCGCCAGGTCGACGCCGACCTCGCCGCCGCGACGCTCGACATGGTCACGGTCACGGTCGCCCACGCGTCGGGGACCGACGCGGAGGGGACGACGTTCCCCTCCGACGCGCCCGCCCGGGTGACGGCCCTGGCGCCCGTCGTCGGGGCGGGCCTGCGGATCGACGTGTCGCCTCTGCGCGCGACGTCCGTCACACGGGCGCCGGTCGCCGGATCGGACCCGCAGGACGCAGGCCTGCTCGTCTCGGGGATGACGTCGGGCTACCTCGAGGCGGCGCAGGCGGACGCCGGGCCGGGTGCGCGGTGGCTGGACCACGAGGAGCCCGTCGTGCTCCTGGGCGTCCGCGCGGCGGCCGCCCTGCACGTGCCCGTCACCGACGACCCCCGGGGCCTGAGCGTGTGGGTCGACGGACGACGCCATGACGTCGTCGGGTTCCTGGACGAAGGGCGCACGGACCTGGAGCGCGTCGTGGCGATCCCGTACCGCGGTGCCGTCAGGAGCGTCGGCGGCGACCGGGAGGCGCGGATGCTGATCCGCAGCGTCCCGGGGGCGGGGGCCGTCGTCGCCGACGTGGTCCGTCTGGCGATCAGACCCGACGCCCCAGCCGCGCTCGCCGCGTCACCGGTGCTCGACACCTCGACCGTCCGTGCCGGGGTCTCCAGCCGGCTGGGGCGTCTCGTCGGGTGGGTCGGTGCGCTGCTGCTCGCACTGTCCGTGCTGCTCATCTCGGGTTCCATGGCCGTCGGCGTGCTGACCCGGACCCCGGAGATCGGCCTGCGGCGCGCGCTCGGCGCCTCGCGCGGCACCGTCGCGGCCGTGTTCCTGGTGGAGGGTGCCGTGACAGGAGCCCTCGGCGGCCTCACGGGCGCGGCCCTGACCGCGTGGTCGGTCACCGCTGCCGCGGCCGCGAGCGGGTGGACGGCAGGGCTCGACGCGTGGTGGGTCGTCGTCGGGCCTGCTCTGGGTGCGGCCGTCGGCACCGTCTCCGCGGTCCGCCCTGCGCTGCGGGCGGCCGCGATCGAGCCGGCGCTGGCCGTCCGCTCGTCCTGAGCCTCGTCCGCGCGTGCCGGGCTGCCCGCAGGACCGTTCGGGCGAAATGTCCGACTTTCACCCGTTCATACCTGTCTGGGTGGAAATGCCCCGACTAGCCTCGGGGCCAGAGCCGGCAGTCCACGCGGCCACCACACCCCCGTCCCCCGCCCTGGAGGAGCCATGACCGCAGGCGAGCCCGACCCGGCCGACATCCCGGTGGTGATCCTCTGCGGCGGCATGGGGACGCGGCTGCGCGAGGCCAGCGAGAAGCTCCCGAAGCCGCTGGTCGACATCGGCGGCCGCCCGATCCTCTGGCACATCATGAAGACCTACGGCGAGCACGGGTTCCGCCGCTTCGTGCTGGCGCTCGGCTACAAGAGCGACCTGATCAAGCAGTACTTCCTCGACTACCGGCACCTCACGTCGGACTTCACGCTGCACCTCGGCGCGGACGGCGCCGGCTCCGAGCCCGTCTTCCACGGCACCGCCGCGAAGGAGGACTGGGAGATCACGTTCGTCGAGACCGGCCTGACGACGGCGACCGCCGCCCGCATCCGCCGCGTCGCCGACCACCTCGACGCCCCGCGGTTCGCCCTCACGTACGGCGACGGCATCGGGGACGTCGACATCACCGCCGCCCTACGCCACCACGAGGAGCACCGCCTGCTCGGCACGCTCACGGGCGTCCACCCGTCCAGCCGGTACGGCGAGATGCGCGTCGACGGCGACACCGTCGTGGAGTTCAACGAGAAGCCCACGCTCGCCGACGGCTGGGTCAACGGCGGGTTCTTCCTGTTCGAGCGGGAGTTCGTCGACAAGTACCTCGACGACGACCCGACCGTGATGCTCGAGAGCGCACCGCTGCAGCAGCTCGCCCGCGACCGCCAGCTCTCCGTGTACGAGCACGAGGGCTTCTGGATGGGCATGGACACGTTCCGTGACTGGACGGAGCTGAACGGACTGTGGGACGCAGGTCGCGCCCCCTGGAAGATCTGGGAGGACTGAGCGCGTGCGCATCCTGGTCACCGGCACCGAGGGGTACCTCGGGAGCCTGCTCGCCCCGACGCTGCTGGGCCGCGGGGACGAGGTCACCGGCCTCGACACCGGCTACTACAAGAACGGCTGGCTCTACAACGGGGTCCACGAGACGCCGCACACGCTCGTCAAGGACATCCGGCACGTCACGCCCGACGACCTCGCCGGGTACGACGCCGTGGTGCACATGGCCGAGCTGTCGAACGACCCCATCGGGGACCGCATCGGCGAGGTCACGTACGACATCAACCACCACGGCTCCGTCGCGCTGGCGTCCGCCGCGAAGCGCGCCGGGGTGTCCCGGTTCGTCTACATGTCGTCGTGCTCCGTGTACGGCGTCGCCGACGGGACCGTCGACGAGACCAGCCCGGTCGACCCGCAGACCGCCTACGCCCGGTGCAAGGCGCTCGTCGAGCGGGACGTCACCGCGCTCGCGGACGACGACTTCTCCCCGACGTTCCTGCGCAACGCGACCGCGTTCGGCGCCTCGCCGCGGCAGCGGTTCGACATCGTGCTCAACAACCTCGCCGGCCTCGCGTGGACGACGCACCGCATCGCCATGACGTCGGACGGCACGCCCTGGCGGCCGCTCGTGCACGGCCTGGACATCGCCAAGGCGATCCGCGCCGTGCTCGACGCCCCGCGCGAGTCCGTCCACGCCCAGGTGCTGAACGTCGGCGCGGACGCCAACAACTACACCGTGCGGGAGATCGCCGAGACCGTCGGCGCCGAGTTCCCCGGGTGCGAGGTGTCGTTCGGCGAGCCCAGCGCGGACAACCGGTCCTACCGGGTGTCGTTCGCGAAGATCCGCGAGGTGCTGCCCGGCTTCGACACCGACTGGGACGCCGCGGCCGGCGCCGCGCAGCTGCACCGGGTGTTCGAGCAGGTCGCCCTCGACACCGAGACGTTCACCGGGCGCGGGCACACGCGCCTCGCGCAGATCGAGCACCTGCTCAAGACCGGGCAGCTCGACCCCCAGCTCTTCTGGACGGTGAACCCGTGAAGTACACCCCCACCGCCGTCGACGGCGTGACGATCGTCGACCTGGAGCCGCGCGGCGACGACCGCGGGTTCTTCGCACGGACGTTCGACACCACCGAGTTCGAGGCGCACGGGCTCGACACCACGGTCGCGCAGTGCAACCTGTCGTACAACCACCGCGCGGGGACGCTGCGCGGGCTGCACCGGCAGATGCCCCCGTACGCCGAGGGCAAGCTCGTGCGCTGCACCGCCGGCGCGATCGTCGACGTGGCCGTGGACGTCCGGCCCGACTCGCCCACCTACGGGAAGCACGTGATGGTCGAGCTGTCCGCCGCGAACCGGCGCGCGCTGTTCATCCCGCCGTACGTCGCGCACGGGTACCAGACGCTCACCGACGACGCCGAGGTGGTCTACCAGGTCAGCGGCCCCTACGCGCCCGAGGGCGAGCAGGGCTTCCGGTACGACGACGCCGCGTTCGGCATCGAGTGGCCGGTGCCCGTCACCGTGATCTCGGACAAGGACGCGTCGTGGCCGCTGGTCGGGTCGGACGGAACGCCCGCGTCCGCGGGCGCGTCGGCGTCAGCGTCGGCGTCGGCGTCGACCGAGGTGGCGCCGTGATCGTCGTCGACTCGCTGCTGCGCGCCCGGCAGGCCGACGGCGCCCCGATCCGGGTGGCGCTCGTCGGCTCGGGGTTCATGGGCCGCGGGCTCGTCAACCAGATCGTCAACTCCGTGCCCGGCATGGACGTCGTCGCGATCGCCGCCCGCCACCCCGAGCAGGGCGTGCGGGCCTACACCGAGGCCGGCCTGACCGGCGTGGTCGAGGTCGACTCCCCCGCCGCGCTGGCCCGGGCCGCCGCGTCCGGCACGCCCGCCGTCACCGCCGACCACCGGGTCGCGATCGCGTCCGACGCGGTCGACGTGGTCGTGGACGTCACCGGCGCCGTCGAGTTCGGGGCCCACGTGGCGCTCGCCTGCTTCGAGCACGGCAAGCACCTGGTGCTCATGAACGCGGAGGTCGACGCGACCGTCGGCGCCGAGCTCGCGCGCCTCGCCGACAAGGCCGGCGTCGTCTACACCGGCTGCGACGGCGACCAGCCGGGCGTGCAGATGAACCTGCACCGGTTCGTCACCGGGCTCGGGCTGACGCCGCTGGTGGCCGGCAACATCAAGGGCCTGCAGGACGAGTACCGCACCCCCACCACGCAGAAGGCGTTCGCGGAGCGCTGGGGGCAGGACCCGCACATGGTCACGTCGTTCGCCGACGGCACCAAGGTGTCCGTCGAGCAGGCGCTCGTCGCCAACGCCACCGGCATGTCCGTGCACCGGCGCGGGATGCTCGGCCGGGACCACGACGGGCACGTCGACGAGCTCACCACCCGGTACGACGTGGACGAGCTGCGGGCGCTCGGCGGGGCGGTGGACTACGTGGTCGGGGCGCGCCCCGGGCCCGGCGTCTACATCCTGGCCACCCACGACGACCCGAAGCAGCGGCACTACCTGGAGCTGTACAAGCTCGGCACCGGGCCGCTCTACTCGTTCTACCAGCCGTACCACCTGTGCCACTTCGAGGTGCCGACCACCATCGCGCGGGCGTTCCTGCTCGGCGACGCGACCATCCGGCCGCTCGGGGCGCCGACCGTCGAGGTCGTCACCACCGCCAAGACGGACCTGCCGGCGGGCACCGTGCTGGACGCGCTGGGGGGCTACCACTACTACGGCCAGGCGGAGAAGGCGTCCGTCACGCGCACCGAGCAGCTGCTGCCGGTGGGCGTCGCGGAGGGGTGCCGCCTGGTCCGGGACGTGCCGAAGGACGCCACCCTGACGTACGCCGACGTGGAGCTGCCCGAGGGCCGCCTGGTCGACCGCCTCCGCGAGGCCCAGTCCGCCCTGACCTGACCCCGCGACAGACCCGCGTTCGGAGGCTCCGAACGTGCTCGGAGGGGTGCGCGCGCCATCGTGGTGGTCCGCGGACACCTCCGAGCACACGCGGACCTCTCCGAGAGCGTGCGGGACCTGCGAGAGCGCGCGGAACCTGCGAGAGCGCGCGGAACCTGCGAGAGCGCGCGGCACCCGCGAGAACGCGCGGCACCCGCGAAGCGCCCCACCTCCCCGAGTGCGGCCTGCCACCCCGGCACGTTCGGAGGCTCCGAACGCACTCGGAGGGGTGCGCGCGCCATCGTGGTGGTCCGCGGACACCTCCGAGCACACGCGGACCTCTCCGAGAGCGTGCGGGACCTGCGAGAGCGCGCGGAACCTGCGAGAGCGCGCGGAACCTGCGAGAGCGCGCGGCACCCGCGAGAACGCGCGGCACCCGCGAAGCGCCCCACCTCCCCGAGTGCGGCCTGCCACCCCGGCACGTTCGGAGGCTCCGAACGCAATCGGAGGGGTGCGCGCGCCATCGTGGTGGTCCGCGGACACCTCCGAGAGCACGCCGACGCCTCCGAGCACGTTCGGAGCGTCCGAGGGGAACGAGGGGCGGGGGCGGGAGGCGGTGAGCGGGGGGCGGTGAGCGGAGCGCGGGGGTGCGGGTGCTCGGGTGGGTGGCGGGTGCGGGTGGGGTGTCACCCGGATGCCAGGCAGTTCACCCGGGGTGACGGGACAAATCGGACAAATGCGCTCATAGACTCGCCAGCACGGGGGCCCGGGACACCCGCCCCGACCAGTCACCGTCCGACGCCGAGAGAGGGGACCGCTGTGCCCGCGACACCCGCGACGCCCGTGTCACCCACCGCGCTGCGCGCCCGTGCCGTGACGTTCTACCTCCCCCAGTTCCACCCCGTGCCCGAGAACGACGCCTGGTGGGGACCCGGGTTCACGGAGTGGACGAACACGGCGAAGGCCCGGCCGCTGTTCCGCGGGCACGTCCAGCCGCACCTGCCGGCGGACCTCGGGTTCTACGACCTGCGGATGCCCGAGGCCCGCGAGGCGCAGAGCGACCTGGCCCGGCGGTACGGCGTCGAGGCGTTCGTGTACTGGCACTACTGGTTCGGCGGCGGCCGGCGGATCCTCGAGCGCCCGTTCGCCGAGGTGCTCGCGTCCGGCGCGCCGTCGGTGAAGTTCTGCCTGGCGTGGGCCAACCAGACGTGGAGCGGCATCTGGCACGGCGCCAGCGACCGCATCCTGATGGAGCAGACCTACCCCGGGCCGGAGGACGAGCAGCGGCACTTCGACACGCTGCTGCCGGCGTTCCGCGACGAGCGGTACCTGCGGGTGGACGACCGGCCCGTGTTCTACGTGTTCCGACCGGAGGAGCTGCCGGACGCCGCGGCGTTCGTGGACCGCTGGCAGGCGATGGCCCGCGCGGCCGGCCTGCCCGGGCTGTACCTGGTGGCGGAGGTGTCGGACCTGCTGGGCCGCGGCCCGCGCTACACCGACGTGGACGGCGCCGGGTTCGACGCCGGCGTGTACATGCGGATCCCGGCGCGGCAGACGCGGGCCGACGTGCTGCGGATGCGGGTGGGCCGCAAGCTCGGCCGCCCCGAGGTGTACCCGCACGCCCCCGACTTCCAGCCGGCGCCCGCCGGGCTGTCCGACCGGCTGCAGCCGTGCGTGTACCCGAACTGGGACAACACGCCGCGCTCCGGTGCGCGCGGGCTGGCGGTCACCGAGTCGACGCCCGAGCTGTTCGCGCACCACGTCCGGCAGGCCGCCGACTCGCTGCAGGACCGCCGCCCCGCCGAGCGGCTGCTGTGGGTCAAGTCGTGGAACGAGTGGGCGGAGGGCAACTACCTGGAGCCCGACCTGGAGCACGGCCACGGCTGGCTCGAGGCGCTCCGGGACGGGCTGACCGACCCGACGGCGGCCGGACGGACCTCGCCCGGGCAGACGGTGCAGACCGCACCCCGGGACGGCGGAGCCCTCGAGCCCGCCCGGAGCCCCGAGCCCGCGCGCAGCCCCGAGCCGACACGCACCCCCGCGCCGTCCGCCGCCTCCCGGCCGGTCCCGGCCCGTGCCGCCGTCGCGGAGGGGGGCGCGCATGGCTGAGCCCACCCGCGCGGACGCCACGAAGGCCGCCGTCACGACAGCGGCCACCACGGACCCCACCACCGGCACCACCGCCGACCGCCCCCTGCGCATCGCGATGGTGTCCTACTACCTCCCCTCCGGCAGCAAGATCGGCGTCGGATTCCAGGCGCACGAGCTGGCCGCGGAGCTGGCCCGCCGCGGGCACCACGTCGCGATGTTCAGCGACTGCCCGCCGGTCCCCGGCGCCCCCTACGAGCACCGGCACGTCGCGATGTCCGGGTCCCTGCGCACGTTCCGGTTCGCGACCGCGCTGCGCCGGCAGGACCTGTCGGGCTTCGACGTCCTGCACGCGCACGGCGACGACTACTGGCTGTGGCGCCGCCGCGCGCCGCTGCACGTGCGGACGGTGCACGGCTCGTGCTTCGAGGAGGCCCGGCACATCCGCGGCGCCAAGGAGAAGCTGCGGATGCTGCTGCTCGGCGTCAGCGAGGTGGTCGCGTCGTACGTCGCCGACCGGGTGGTGGTCGTGTCGCCGCAGACCCGCCGCTGGGTGCCGCGCTCCCACGCGGTGGTCCCGAACGGCGTCGACACCACGCGCTTCACCCCCGCGGACGACGGCGCGCGCGCCGACCACCCGGTGGTGCTGTTCGTCGGGACCTGGCACGGCCGCAAGCGCGGGCGGGACCTGGCGGCGGCGTTCCAGCGGGACGTGCTGCCGCGGCTGCCCGATGCCGAGCTGTGGATGGTCACCCGCGACGCGCCGCAGGACCCGGGGCCGGGCGTGCGGGTGCTGGGGCGGCTGTCCGACGCCGAGCTCGCGGACGCCTACCGGCGCGCGTGGGTGTTCTGCCTGCCGTCCTCGTACGAGGGCTTCGGCATCCCGTACGCGGAGGCGATGGCCAGCGGGCTGCCCGTGGTCGCCACGCCGAACGTCGGCGCCCGCTACGTCAGCGACGAGGGCCGCGCCGCGGTGCTGACCGAGCTCGACGGCCTGGGCGCGGCGCTCGCCGACCTGCTCGAGAGCCCGGACCGCCGCGCCGACCTCACCGCGCGCGGCCTGGACCGCGTCCGCAGCTTCTCGCTCACCGCCGTCGCCGACGCCTACGAGCGCCTGTACCGCGGCGGGGCCCCGGCCGGCCGGACCACCGCCGCCCGGACCACCGCCGGCACGGCGCCCGCCCCCCAGACCACCACCGCCCAGCACGGAGAGTCCCGATGACCGACGCCGCCATCCGCGCCACCGGGGTGGGCAAGCACTACCGGATCGCCACCAGCGGGGACGCCCCGACGACCGCCGCCGAGGCGGTCGTGCGCCGGCTGCGCCACCCGATGGAGCGCCAGCAGTTCGAGGAGTTCCGCGCGCTGGACGACGTGTCGTTCGAGGTCCCGTGGGGCGAGGCCATCGGCATCCTCGGCCGCAACGGCGCGGGCAAGTCGACGCTGCTCAAGCTGCTGACCCGCGTGGCGGCCCCGACCCGCGGCCGCATCGAGCTGGGCGGCCGCGTCGGGTCGCTGCTGGAGGTCGGCACCGGGTTCCACCCCGAGCTGACGGGCCGCGAGAACGTGTTCCTCAACGGGACGCTGCTCGGCATGCGGAAGTCGGAGATCAAGGCCCGGTTCGACGAGATCGTGGCGTTCTCCGGCGTCGAGAAGTTCCTCGACACCCCCGTGAAGCGGTACTCGTCCGGCATGTACGTGCGGCTGGCGTTCGCCGTCGCGGCCCACCTGGACACGGAGATCCTGGCGATCGACGAGGTGCTGGCGGTCGGCGACGCGGAGTTCCAGGCGAAGTGCATCGAGCGGATGCGGACGGTCGCCGCCGAGGGCCGCACGGTGCTGTACGTGTCGCACCAGATCCAGACGGTCAAGGCGCTGTGCACGTCGGCGCTGTTCCTCGAGCACGGCAACCTCGTGATGCACGGGGACGTCGACGACGCGATCGAGCTGTACCAGACCAGCCGGGACCGCGCGGCGCTGAGCCAGACGGACATCGAGCGCCGCCCGGGCTCCGGCGAGCTGCGCATCACGTCGGCCACGATCTCCAGCCCGCTGTACCGGACCACCGAGCCGAAGACCATCGAGTTCCTGGTCTCCGCCAACGCGGACTACATCGGCAAGTACTTCGTGTCCTGCCACATCAACGACCGGCACGGCACCACGATCCTGCAGTGCGACTCCCGGGTCAGCGGCCTGTGGCTGGACCCGGCGCAGGAGCAGAAGATCGCGCTGACGATCAAGGAGCCCTGGCTCAAGCCCGGCGAGTACTCCGTCGACCTGTTCGTGTGCTCCTCGGGTGTGCTCGACGCGTTCGAGGGCGCCGGCCGGTTCGAGATCCACCCCGTGCTGCCCTACCCGCAGGCCGTGTCCGACGAGGGGCTCGACGCCGGCCTCGTCCTCGCCGACTTCGACTACGAGAGGCGGTGACCGCGATGGCCACGCGCGCGATCGTCATCACCCCGCCCGGCCGGCTGCCGCTGCCGTCCGTCCGCGAGCTGTGGGAGGCCCGCGAGGTCTTCACCCGGTTCGGCACCCGGGACCTCAAGCTGCGCTACCGGCAGACGGCGCTCGGCGTCATCTGGGTGGTGCTGCAGCCGCTGCTGAGCGCCGGCATCTTCTCGGTCGTCTTCGGGCAGATCGCGAACCTGTCGAGCGACGGCGTGCCGTACTTCGTGTTCTCGTTCGCCGGGATGCTCGCGTGGACGCTGTTCAACGGCATCGTGTCCCGGGCGGCGCCGTCGCTGGTGAACAACCAGGCGCTGGTGTCGAAGGTGTTCTTCCCCCGGATGCTGGTGCCCCTGTCGTCGGTGCTGTCCGTGCTGGTGGACTTCCTCGTGGCGTCCGCGCTCATGGTGGTGCTGCTGCTGGTGTACGGCGTGCAGCCGGGGTGGGCGATCGTGACGCTGCCGCTGTGGGTGCTGGCGGTCATCCTGCTGGGCTCCGGTCTCGGCATGGCGTGCTCGGCCCTCATGGTGAAGTTCCGCGACGTGGCGTACGTGGTGCCGTTCGCGCTGCAGACGCTGCTGTACGCGAGCCCGCTGGCGTACTCGCTGTCCGAGGTGGGCGAGAGCATCCGCTGGCTGTTCGACATCAACCCGCTGACGTGGGTGCTCGAGGGCTTCCGCTGGGCGCTGCTCGACCTCGCCCAGCCGGCCCCGTGGCAGATGGTCGCCACGGCCGTCGTCAGCGTCGTCGTGTTCGCCGGCGGCGCCCTCGTCTTCTCGAAGATGGAACGTGGCTTCGCGGACGTGATCTGACGTGCCGGCTCCGAGGGGGACGACGTGACCAGCACCGTGGGCTCGAGGCCGGGCGGGGACCGTGGGCGCGCGCGCTGGGCGGTGGCGGCGGTCGTCGTCGCGGGCGCCGTCGTCGCGACGGGCACGACGGTGGCGCTGACCCGCGACCGGGAGGCCGCCGTGTCCGCGACCGGTGAGGACGCCCCGCCCGCGGGCGTCCCGGCCGCGCGGATGTGCGGCGTCGCGGACCCGGGGCGGTTCGCGGCGCTCGCGGCGGACGCCCCGTCGGTGGAGCCGACCGCGCTGGTGCCGGACCTGGTCGCGTCGGGTGGCGGCGAGCCGGCGGGCCTCGAGGCCGTGGGCGACCACGTGGCGACGCTGGCCCGTGCGGACGACGGCGACGCGGCCGTGGTGACCGTGTGGTCCCCGGACGGCGACGCCGAGCGCGTGGTCACGGTGACGGCGCCGCGCGGGGGCTCCGCGCCGGACACGTTCACGCTCTCCCCCGACGGCGACGTCATCGCCCCGACCGGTTCCGCGGACGGCCGGCAGGTCGGGTCGTGGACCGAGAGCGACGAGCCGGCGACGGTGTGGGACCTCGCGGACGCAGGCGACGGCCACGTCATCGACGTCCTGCCGTTCACCGCGGACGACGACGACGCGGTGGCCGCCGTGGCGTTCGAGCGCTCGCGCACGCTGGTGCTGCTGCACGCCGACGGCACCGTGTCCGACGGGCCCGAGCTGGCCTGGGACTGGTACCCGCGGTTCTACCCGCAGCCGGACGGCACGCTGTTCGTGCTGAGCGACGCCGACGGCGAGTCCTCCTACACGACGCTGACCCGCTACGACGCGGAGGGCAGCGTGCTGCTGCAGGTCGGCGGCACCATGACGACCGACTCCGGCAACGGGCGCGCGCAGACCCTCGACCACCCGTCCGGCGTGGCCCCGGCCCCGGACGGCGACGGGTTCCTCGTGTCGGGCCCCACCTGGCGCGTCGTCGAGATCGGGCCGGACGGGATGTGGCGCGGCATCGCGCTGTCCGGCGAGGGCCAGGGGTCGACGTTCCGGCTCGCGGACCACACCCCCCTGACCCGGGCGGGCGACGACTACTACTTCCTGTCCCCGGCCGAGAGCGGCGGGGTGCAGCTCAGCCGCGTGTCCGCCACGGGGCTGCGCACCCTGCTGGATGCGCCGATCACCTGGAACGTCTCGGTGTCGGGGACGACCGACAAGCTGGGCTACGGGGCGGGGCTCGCCACCGACGCGACGTACGACTACTTCGCGGACGGGCAGACCCCGGCCGTGCACGCGCAGTTCGACCCGTGGTGGGGCACCGTCGCGGACGACTACGAGGTCCGCTACGAGGTCAGCGGCGACCCGTGGGCGCAGCCCGCCGTCGAGACCGTGAGCGGCACCGTCGCGATCCCCGAGGGCGGCGGCGAGGTGCCCCTGGACCTGCCGGCGGCCCGGCCGGGCCCGTACCAGGTGCACGCGACGCTGGTCGAGAAGGCCACCGGCGAGGTCCGCACCGCGACGTGCCTGCGGTACGCGGTCGGGGCGCCGGGCGCGACGTTCGACCCGGACGGCCTCGCGGACGGCGCGGACTGGGGCGGCGCCGGCCCGCTGCGCGGCGTGCAGCTCGCCGACGAGCTCGGCCTGGGGACGCACCGCGTGCAGCTCGACGTCGCGGGCATGGTGCCGGAGGACGCGGCGCCGTCCGTCGGCGCGCTGAACCTGTCGGCCATCCCGGGCGCGACCGAGGACGACCCGTTCGCCGGGCTCGCGGCCGCGGCCACCGAGGCGGCCGAGCGCGGCGTGAACCTGTACGTGCAGGTGGGCGAGGCGGACGAGCGCGCCCAGCAGGCCGTGGCCGACGGCACCTGGGGCGACTGGGTCACCGCGATCGTGACGGCGGTGCACGAGGGCGCCCCGGACGTGCACCTGTGGGCGCCGTGGAACGAGCCGAACAACACCGGCTTCGGGGACGGGGCCTCCTACGTCGAGCAGGTGCTGGAGCCGTTCGCGGCGGCGGTGCACGCGATCGACCCGCAGGCGCGGGTGATCGGCGGGAACGCGCTGAACGTCGTCGTGCCCTGGTACCGGCAGGCCGTGGACGCCGGTGCCTGCGACTCCTGGGACGTCGTGGGCATCCACCCGTACACCGGCTTCAACCGGTCGTGGGACGAGGAGGGCGATCAGGGCCCGATCGGGCAGATCACCCAGCTGCGCGAGGTGCTCGCGGCGTGCGACGACGACGTGCCGGTGTGGAACACGGAGTCCGGCTGGTGGTCCGACGGCCCGGCGAACGAGTGGGGCCAGGCGTACGACGTCGCCCGCACGTCGCTGTGGCAGAGCGAGCTCGGCGTCGACGCGTGGATGTACTTCTTCAGCGAGGGCGGCTGGGGCGAGGGCAACAACACGTGGTCGCTGGTGCAGGTCGGCTCGTTCGTGAAGCCGGGCGCGCTGGCGATGGCGACGGTCGGCGACCTGCTGGCCGGGCGCCCCGCCGCCGAGCAGGCCGACGTGGAGGACCCGACGGTGCGCGCGATGACCGTCGGACCGGTGCCGGGCGCGGACGACGGGCCGGCCGCCGAGCCGCTGCTGGCGGTGTGGACGCTGGACGCCGTCACCGACGTGGCCCTGCTCGCCGACGAGGACGCGTCCGTGACCGTCACCGACGTGTACGGCGGCACCCGCACGGTGGACGTCGCCGCCGGGGAGTCGACCCGGCTGCGCGTCACCGGCGCGCCGCAGTACCTGTCCGCGCCGGCGGGCGCCGGGCTGCGGGTGGCGGCGCTCGACGGCGGGACGAACCTGCTCGCGGACGCCGACGTCACCGCGTCGTCCACCTCCGCCGGCGACGTCGCGACCCTCGTCACGGCCGCCGGCGCCCTGGCGGACCCGTGGCGGGCCGGCCCGACGACCGACGGCGAGCCGGACGTCAGCCCGTGGGTCACCGCGACGTTGCCGGAGGCGACGACCCTCGACCGGGTGGTGGTCGGCTCGGCCGGCATCCGGTGCTGCACGGCGGGCCTCAAGGACGCCGTCGTCGAGGTCGAGGACGCCGACGGCGCCTGGACCGAGGTCGGCCGCGTCACGGGCGCGTTCCTCGAGCGCACCCACGTCGTGCGGTTCGACCCGGTCGAGGCGACGGCCGTGCGCGTCACCGTCCCGACCACCGAGCAGCGCGACGTCACCATCCCCAGCGCGAACTACGGCGGCCAGACCGGCGGCCTGCTCCCCGCGTGGGAGCCGGTGCGGCCGGAACCGACCTGGCCCGTCTCCCTCGTCAGCCTCGCCGCGTACGGCCCCTGACCCCGTCCGACCCGCTCCCGCCGACCAGGAGGTCGCCATGCCACCCCGGGCCACCGTGGGGATCCCCGTCTACAACGGGGAGAAGTACCTGCCCGCCGCCCTCGACTCCGTGCGCGCGCAGGACGAGGAGGACATCGAGATCGTCATCTCGGACAACGCCTCCACCGACGCCACCGAGGAGATCTGCCGCGCGGCGGCCGCCGAGGACCCGCGCATCCGGTACGTCCGGCAGGCGGAGAACCGCGGCGGGCGGTGGAACTTCAACCATCTCGTCGAGCTCGCGCGGGCGCCCTACTTCACGTGGGCCGCCGCGGACGACATCCGGCGCCCCGCCTTCGTGCGCCGGTGCCTGGAGGTGTTCGCCGACTCCGACCCCGCGACGGTGCTCGTCTACCCGCGCACGCAGATCATCGACGCCGGCGGCCTGGTCACCGAGGACCTCAACGACGCCGACCTGGCCTGCGACGAGCCGACGCCGCACGAGCGGATGGCGCACTTCCTGCGGGCGCAGGCCGCCCACATCTTCTACGGCCTGCACCGCACCGAGGCCCTGCGCAGCACGCGCGGCATCCGGCCGACGGTCGGCAACGACCTCGTGATCCTCGCGGAGCTGGCGTGCCGCGGGCCGTTCGCCCTGGTCCCGGAGCAGCTGTTCCTGCAGCGCCGGCACGCCGAGCAGTTCTCCGCGCAGGGCCAGGCGCAGATCGCGTGGCACGCCCCGAAGGCGTCCGTCCGGTTCGCGTTCCCCCACACGAAGGTCAGCGTCGAGCTGGTGCGCGGCGTGCTGTCGTCGCCCCTGGACGCCGCCGAGACGGCCCGGTGCCTGGCGACGATCCCGGTGGCGTGGACGCTGCCGCGCTGGCGCGGGCCCGCCGCGGACGTGTGGGCGGCGCTGGGCCTGCAGCCGCGGAGCTCGCGGCGGTGAGCGCGGTGGCGGGAGGCGCGACGGCGGACGCGGCTCCGGGGGGCGTCCCGGCCGCCCGGGTCCCGGAGGTGCACGTCCTCACGCCCGGGGACCACTTCTCGCCCCGCACGGGGTCGGCCATCCCGACGGTCGTCGACGGGCTGTGCGCCGCGCTGCCCGCCGGCACGGCCCCGCGCCCGCGCGTCGTGGTCGCCGACGGCACCTACCCCGACCGCTACCCGAGCGCCGAGGCGGTGGGCTACCCGCAGGCCGCGGCGCGGCGCACGGACCGCTACCTGGACGCCGCCGCGGGACGGCTCGGCCTCCCACGGCCGGGCGTCCGCCGGACGCTGCGCCCGACCCTCGCGGCGCAGGACGACTGGGACCCCGGCGTGGTGCTCGCGCACAACGCGCCGCAGCTCGTGCCGCTGGTGCACGAGCGGCACGCGGCCGTGCTGTACGCGCACAACCTGCTGCTGCGCACGTACTCCTCGCGCGAGGCGGACCGGGTGCTCGGGCGCGCGGCGGCGATCGCCTGCGTCAGCGCCGCGCTCGCCGAGCAGACCGCGGCGCACCTGCCCGCGCGGCTGCGAGACCGGCTGCGGGTGGTGCCCAACGGGGTCGACACCGCACGGTTCGCCCCGCGGGCCGACCCCGCGCGCGGCGACCGGCTGCGGGTGCTGTTCGTCGGCCGGATGATCCCCGACAAGGGCGCGGACGTGCTGGTCTCCGCGGTCGAGCGCCTCGGCCGGGACGACGTGGCGCTGACGCTCGTCGGCTCGCAGAACTTCGACGCGGGCGCCCGGCCGTCCCCCTACGAGCGCGACCTGCGGGAGCGGGCGGCGGCGCTCGGCGACCGGGTCCGGATGCTGCCGTTCACCGCGCGGGCCGAGGTCGCGGAGCTCTACCGGCAGGCCGACGTCGTGGTGGTCCCCTCGCGGTGGGCGGAGCCGTTCGCGCTCACCGTCATGGAGGGCATGGCGTCGGGCGTGCCCGTGGTGGCGTCGGCGGCCGGCGGTATCCCGGAGGTGCTGGGCGACGCGGGCGTGGCCGTGCGGCCGGACGACCCGGACGACCTCGCGGCGGCGCTCGAGGCGCTGGCCGACGACGAGACGCTGCGCCGGCAGGTGGGCGCGCGCTGCCGCCGCCGGGCCGAGGCGCGCGACTGGCGCTGGGCCCGCGGCGTGCTCGACGGTGTGCTCGCGGAGGTCGCCGGTGTTTCACCCACGCCGGTCGGGTGAACCTCTTGCACCAATTGTCCGTTTTGTTCCGGTGACCGGCACGATGGTCACCATGCGCGTCCTGCGGATCTCCCACAGCGCCGTCGTCACGGCGTGGCGCGGTCGCGAGACCGCCCTGCGCGCCCGCGGCCTCGAGGTCCGCACGCTCTCGGCCCGCCGCTGGGAGGAGGGCGGCCGGGACGTCGACCTGGACCCGCAGCCCGGCGAGGACGTCGTCGGCGTCCGCACCGTCGGCCGGCACCCGAACGTCTTCCTCTACGACCCGCGGCCGATCTGGCGCGCCCTCGGCGAGCGGTGGGACGTCCTCGACATCCACGAGGAGCCCGCCGCCCTCGCGACGGCGGAGCTGCTGCTGCTGCGCGCGCTGCGGCGGTCCCGGGTCCCCTACGTCCTGTACTCCGCGCAGAACATCGCCAAGCGCTACCCACCGCCGTTCCGGTGGTGGGAGCGCCGGGCCCTGCGCCACGCCGGCGCCGTCAGCGTCTGCAACACCGAGGCCGGCGACGTGCTGCGCGCCAAGGGGCTGACCGCCCCCGCGCACGTCATCGGGCTCGGCGTCGAGCAGACCGGCCCGGCGCCCACGGACGCCGGCGTAGCCGGTGCGGCTGCCCCCGCTCGCACCGGCTACGTCGGCCGCCTCCTCGCGCCGCACAAGGGCCTCGACGTGCTGCTCGACGCCGCCGAGGCCGACCCCGGCCTGCACGTCGCCATCGCCGGCGCCGGCCCGCACGAGGCCGCCCTGCGGCGCCGGGCGTCCTCCCCCGCCCTCGCCGGGCGCGTCACGTTCCACGGGCACCTCGCCGGGGCGGAGCTCGCCGCGTTCTACCGCGGCATCGGCGTGCTCGCCGTGCCGTCCGTCGCCGCGCCCGGCTGGCTGGAGCAGTTCGGCCGGGTCGCCGTCGAGGCGATGGCCGCCGGGGTCCCCGTCGTGGCGTCCGACTCGGGCGCGCTGCGCGACGTCGTCGGCGGGGCGGGCGTGCTCGTCCCGCCCGGCGACGCCCCCGCCCTCGCCGGTGCCCTGCGCGCGGTGCTCGACGACCCCGAGCACGCCGCGCGGCTGCGCGAGGCCGGGCTGCGGCGGGCCGCGGAGTACACGTGGGACGCGATCGCCGAGCGGTACGAGGCCCTGTACCGCGGGCTGCTGCCCGCCGGGTCCGCCGCGGACGTCGGGGCCACCGGCGCGGAGCCCGGCACCGACCGGGGCGTCGAGGTGGTCGTCGTCGCGTACGGCGCGGCCGACCTCCTGCGGCGCGCCCTCGCCCCCGTCGCCGGCGTGCTGCCCGTGACCGTGGTCGACAACTCCGGGGACCCCGACGTCCGCGCCGTGGCCGAGGCGGCCGGCGCGCGCTACCTCGACCCCGGCGCCAACCTCGGGTTCGGGGCCGCCGTCAACCACGCGCTCGCGCACCGGCTGCGGCCCGGCGCGGACGTGCTGCTGCTCAACCCGGACGCGCGCGTGGACCCGGACGGGATCGCCGCGCTGCACGAGCGGCTGCGCGCCGAGCCCGACCTGGCCGCGGTCGGCCCCGCGCAGGTCGACGAGGACGGGGAGCCCGCCCGCGTCCGGTGGCCGTTCCCCACCCCCCGCGCCGCCTGGCGGCAGGCGGCGGGCCTCGGGCTCGGCCCGGACCGCGGGGACGGCTTCGTGATCGGCTCCGTGCTGCTGCTGCGCGCCGAGGCGCTCGCCCGGGTCGGAGGGTTCGACGAGTCGTACTTCCTGTACTCCGAGGAGACCGACTGGCAGCGCCGGGCGCACGACGCCGGGTGGCGGTCGGCGGTCGTCCCGGAGGTCGTCGCGCAGCACGCCGGCGGCGGGACCAGCTCCGACCCGGCCCGCCGGGAGACGCACTTCCACGCCGGCCAGGAGCGCTACCTGCGCCGGCACCACGGCGCCACCGGGTGGGCGTCCGCCCGCGCGGCCGTGGCCCTCGGGGCCGTGCCCCGCGCGCTGCTCCCCGGGGACCGCGGCCGCGCCGCCCGGCTGCGGCTGCGGCTCTACCTGGGCGGGCCGGTGCGCGCCGAGCAGGCGCTGGGCGACCTGCGCGCGCCGCGCGGCACCGGGACCGCCGGGGCCGCCGCGCCCGTCCCGCCCGCTGCGCCGGGTCCCGGCGCGCGCCCCCTGCCCGAGTCCGTCGACGAGCGGGAGCCCGCCGCATGACCACGACCACGCCACCCGCCCCGCCCGGTCCCCCGGCGGCGTCCGGCTCGGCGCCCGGCTCCGCGCTCGCCTCCGCGCTCGCCCCCGGGGTCGAGCCGCACGGCGCTCCGCCGCCGCCGGGCGTGCTCGAGCGCGTCCCCGGCGCCGGGGTGACGCGCCGGGTGGCGCTCGCCGCGGGGCTCGCCGCCCTGGGCGTCGTGCTGGTGCTGCTCACGTCCGTGCAGCCCTGGCTCACGCTCGGCGCCGGCGTGCTCGTCCTGGTGGTCGGCCTCACCCTGCGGGAGCCGCTGGCGATCCCGGTGCTCGGCATGCCGTTCCTGCTGCTGGTGAACCGGGTGGGCGGGGCCCTGTCCCTGTCGGACCTCGTCCTGTTCGCGGGGTTCTGGCCGGCGCTGCTGTTCGCCCGCCGACCCCTGACCGGCGCGATGCGCGGCGTGCTGTGGGCGACCGCGTTCTACCAGGCCACCGTCCTGTTCACCGTCATCGCGAACCCCTACGTGGCGAACGCCGTCGAGTGGCTGCACTCCTGGCTGCTGGTCGGGGGCGCCCTGCTGGTCGGCTGGGCGATCGGCGCCGCCGGGCACGCCCGGCTCGCGCTCGGGCTCTACGTGGCCGGGGCCGTCGTGGTGACGCTCGCCGCGCTGACGCAGTTCGTGGTGAACCTCGCGCACGGCAGCACCGCGCCGGTGTACCTCAACGAGCCGTTCCTCATGCACAAGAACTACATCGGGTGCGTGCTGGCCTTCGCGGCGATCGTCGTCTACGCCCGCCCGCGGTGGCTGCGGTGGAACGACCTCGTGTGCCTCGCCCTGTTCGTGCTGTTCGTCGCGGGCATCCTCGTCGCGCAGTCCCGCCAGGCGCTGATCGGGCTCGCCGTCGCCGTGGCCGTCGTGGCCCTGCGCCCCGACCCCCACCGGCACCGCTCGAAGGTCGTGCTGCTCGCGGTCGCGGGCGGAGCCCTCGTGGTCGGCACCCTCGTGCAGGACCAGCTCGAGTCCGGCGACCAGTACAACTCGGCCTACCAGCGCCTGATCTGGTTCCGGCAGTCGCTGCTGATCTGGGAGCAGTACCCCTGGTTCGGCGCCGGCCTGCGCTGGTGGTACACCGACCGGTTCGACGAGAAGTTCCAGCCGCCGAACGCCGAGTTCGAGATGCTGTCGTCGGGCGGCATCGTCGGCCTCGTCGGGTTCCTCGTCATGTTCCTGGCGATCCTCGTCATCCTGTGGCGGGTCGACTCCCGCTACGGCACCCTCGCGTTCGTCCTGGTGCTCATGCGCCTCGTGCAGGGCCAGTTCGACCTGTTCTGGGTCGCCGCGCAGGTGTCCATCCCGTTCGTGATCGCCGGCATCTGCCTCGGGGCGCAGGCGCACGCCGCCCGGTCCGGCGCCGGGGAGGACGGGCTGCCGCCCCGGGTGGCGCCACCACCGCCCGAGCGGCGCGGACCGGGCAGCGCGGACAGCGAGGAGGGCCGCCGCGCCCGGCACGCCCGCCCCGAGCGGCCCCAGCGGCGCCGCCTGCCCCTGCCGATCGGCCACCGGGAGCACTCGTGACCACCGACGTCGTGCACGTCGTGTGCACCGACGCCTTCGCGGGTGTCGAGCGCTACGTGACCACCCTCGCCCGCACGCAGGACGCCCGCGGCCTGCGCGTGCACGTCCTCGGCGGTGCGGCGGACCGGATGCCCGCCGAGCTGGCCGGCTCCGGCGTCCGGTGGGCGCCCGCGCCGACGCCCCTGCGCGCCGCGGCCGCCCTGCGGCGGGTCGACACCCGCCTGGTGCACGCGCACATGACCGCCGCCGAGCTCGCGGCGGTCGTCGCGGGCCGCGCCCCCGTCGTCGCCACGCGGCACTTCGCGGACCGCCGGGGATCCTCCGCGGCCGGGCGCCTCGTGGCCCGCGTCGTCGGGCCGCGGATCGCGGCGCAGGTCGCGATCAGCCGGTTCGTGGCCGACCGCGTGGACGGCGCGTCGACCGTGGTGCACCCCGGCGTGCCGTCCGTGCCGCGGGTGGACGGCGAGGTGGCGCCCGCCCGCCGCCCCGTCGTGCTCATGGCGCAGCGGCTCGAGGCGGAGAAGCGGACGGACCTCGGCCTGCGCGTGTGGGCGGCCAGCGGGCTCGCCGACGCCGGCTGGGAGCTGCTCGTGGCGGGGTCCGGGGCCGAGCGGCCCGCGCTGGAGCGCCTGGCCGCCGAGCTCGGGGTCGCGGCGACCACGCGGTTCCTCGGCGCGCGGTCCGACGTCGACGCGCTGCTCACGACCGCGGGGATCTTCCTCGCCCCCCGGCCCGACGAGCCCTACGGCCTGTCGGTGGTCGAGGCCATGGCGCACGGGACCCCGGTCGTCGCGGGGCGCGGCGGCGGGCACGACGAGACCGTGGGGTCCGCGGACGGGGCGGTGCTCGTGCCCGCCGACGACGTCCCCGCGGCGGGTGCCGCGCTCGCCCGGCTCGCCCGCGACCCGGAGCGCCGCGCCGCCTACGGCGAGGAGCTCCGGGCGGTGCAGCAGCGGCACTTCGACCTCGGCACGCACGCCGACGGCGTCGCCGCGGTGTACGCGGCGGTGCTGGGCGGGGAGAGCGGGACGCGGCCGGTCGCGGGCGGGGCGCCGGGGGCCGCCGGACCCGCCGGACCCGCCGGGGCCCCGACGGCGGGTGCCGCGGCGACCGGAGTGTCCGACGTGCCCGGTCTGCCCGGGGCGGTGCGCCGGTGACCGCCGCGACCCACGCCTCCGTGCGGCGCTCCGCGGCCCCGGACGACCGCCGCGACCTCGTCGTGGTGTCCCTGGAGCCGTGGGACGAGGTGTGGCGCCGCAACCAGCACCTCGTCGCGGGGCTCCTGGCCGACGACCCGGGGCTGCGCGTGCTGTTCGTCGAGCCGCCCGTCGACCACCTGCACGACCTGCGCCGCGGTGCCCAGCCCACCCTCGGCCGCCCGGTGCGGCGGCTCGGCCCGCAGGACGGCGCCCCCGCCGGCCGGGCGTGGGCGTACCGGCCGACCAAGTGGCTGCCGCGCCGTCTCGACGCGGGCGGTGACGACCGGCGGGCCCGGGCGGTCGCCCGCGTGGCCCGGCGGCTCGGCATGGCGGACCCGGTGCTGTGGGTGAACGACCCGGGCGGTGCCGCCGTGCTGCGCGCCACCGGCTGGCGGGCGCTGTACGACGTCACCGACGACTGGCTGCGCGCCGTCCGCGAGCCCGCCGAGCACGAGCGCCTCGAGGCCGCCGAGCGGGTGCTCATGGAGCGCTGCGCGGAGGTCGTCGTCTGCTCCCCCGCGCTCGTGCGCGCGAAGGGCGCCGACCGCCCCGTGACGCTGCTGACCAACGCCGTCGACGTGGACGCCTACCGCACGCCCGCGCCCCGCCCGGCCGACCTGCCGGACGGCCCGTACGCGGTGTACGTCGGGACCCTGCACCCCGACCGGCTCGACGTGGACGCGTGCCTGCGGCTCGCGACGCACCTGCGGGCGACCGGCTCCCGGCTCGTGCTGGTCGGGCCGCCGCTGCTGGACCCGCTCGACCTGACGCGGCTCGAGGCCGCGGGCGCCGTGCTGCTCGGCGCCCGCCCGGCCGCGCTGGTCCCCGCGTACCTGCAGCACGCCGGTGCGCTCGTCGTGCCCCACGTCGTCGACGACTTCACCGACTCGCTGGACCCGATCAAGCTGTACGAGTACCTGGCGGTGGGCCGCCCGATCGTGGCGACGCCCGTCGCCGGGTTCCGCGACCAGCCGCCGGACCGCGTGACCACGGCGTCGCCGCAGCACCTGCCCGACGTCGTCGCCCGCGTGCTCGCGGACGCCGACGCGACCGGGGCCGACGCCACCGGGCCCCGGTTCCCGCTGCGGCCGCCGGCCGACGCCGACGTGCCGCGCTGGTCCGACCGGGTCCGGGAGATGGCGGAGGTGCTCAGCCGCGTCCGCGCCGGCTGACCCGCTCCCACACCGTGGTCAGCCGGTCGGCCGTGCGCTCGACGGCGAACTCCGCCTGCACGTCCTTCCACGCCCGGTCCGCCCGCGCGGCGGCCTCCTGCGGGCGCTCCAGCACGCGCGCGACGGCCGCGGCCAGCGCCGCCGGGTCACGCGGCGGGACCAGCAGGCAGCGCTCCGTGCCGTCGGCCGCCACGGCGAGCTCGTCGACGCCGCCGCCGGCGGTCGCGACCACGGGCACGCCGCGGGCCATCCCCTCGGCGACGACCTGCCCGAACGGCTCGGGCACCGGCGACGCGTGCACCAGCACGGACAGCCCGTCCACCTCGGCGACCGGGTCCGCGACCCAGCCCGTCCACTCCAGCCGTCCGTCCAGCCCGCGCCGGGCGGCCAGCTCGCGCACCTGCGCCTCGTAGGCCGCCTCGGCGAACAGGGACGCGCCCACCACCCGGAACCGGGCCGCGGGGAACCGCTCGGCCAGCAGGGTGCACGCCTCGACGAACTCGCGCTGGCCCTTGGTCGGGCTGATCCGCCCCACCAGGCCGACGACCGGGACCTCCGGGACCGGCCGCGCCGCGGGGTCCGCCGCGACCTGCTCCGGCGCGAGACCGGGGTACGCGAGCGTCCAGCCCCGACGCAGCGGCAGCAGGGTCGCGGCGGTCGCGTGCGAGTTGACCACGACGTGCCGGGGCCCGCGGCGCGCGACCGCCCGCAGCACCCGGGCGAGCCCGCCCGGCAGGTAGTCGTCCGCGATCCGGTCGTGCACGTGCCAGACGAGCGGCCGCCGGGCGAGCGCCGCGGCCGGCAGACCGAGCAGGTCCGCCTTGAGCGACGTCGTGTGGACCACGTCCGCGTCCAGCTCCCGCAGCAGGCGGCCGAGCCGGGCCACGAACGGCGCGGTCGCGACCGCGGACCGCGCCGCCCCGAGCACCGAGCGCCCCGCCGTCGCGCGGTCGGTGCGGGCGACGGCCGGGTCCAGCGGCAGCACCCGCACCGCCACGCCCGCCTCGCGCAGGCGCTCGCGCAGCGGACCGTCGGAGAACAGCACGACCGTCACCGCGACCCGGGCAGGGTCCAGCGCCCGGCACGTGCGCAGCAGCGCGAGCTCGGCGCCGCCCAGCTCCGCGGTGTGGTCCAGCACGACCACCCGCACCGGGGCGTGCGGCGCGCCCGGTGCGCCCGGCCCGTGCGGCACGTGCGGCTCGTGCGGCACGTGCGGCTCGCCTAGCGCGGCGGCGTCACGCGGCGCACCGCGTCCGGTGGTCACGTCGTCTCGGCGGCGACCGGCGCGCGGTCCTCCCGGGCGCGGTCCTCGGAGTCCTCCTGCTCCTGCGCCGGCTCGCCCGGCGCCCGGCCGCCGCGGCCCGACGCGGGGGTCGGGACCCGGCCCTCGCGCGCCGTGCCGTCGCCGGCGGCCTCCTGCTCGCCCTCCGGCTCGGCGTCGTCCGCCGGCGCCGGCCCGTCGTCGCCCTCGGAGCGCGCGGCGTCACCGCGCCCGGCGGCGGGCGCGTCCGCCCCGGCCACGGTCGCACCGGGCGCCGGGGCGGCGTCGCCGTCGTCCTCGGTCTCCACCGCCGCACCGGTGTAGGCGTACGTCGCCTCGTAGGCCACGTGCCGGCGCTCGCCCGCGCCGTCGAGCGCGAGGCCCAGCAGCGCGGCGTTCGCGGCGCGCAGGCGCTCGGCCGACTCCTCGACGGCCGCCGCGGCGGTGTGGCCGATCGTCACGGCCAGCAGCACGCCGTCCGCGTACGACCCGAGGATCGTGGCGTCGGCCGCGACCAGCATCGGCGGCGCGTCGATGATGACGACGTCCGCGGTGCGCCGCAGCTGCTCGACCAGCGCGCGCACCTCGTCGCTCGCCAGGTAGTCCGCCGGGTCGAGCTCCGTCTGGAGCGCCGGGTGCACGGACAGGTGCGGGATCGCGGTCGGCACCGCCGCGGTGCGGTTGCGGGCGCCGCCGCGTCCGGCCGGGGCGGGGGCGTCCGCGGACGCCGGCAGCAGCGCGTTGAGCCGCGGCTGGCGCAGGTCGCCGGAGAGCACCACGACGCTCCGGCCGGACAGGGCCCAGGAGGCCGCGAGGTTGGCCGCCACGAACGAGCGGGGCGTCTCGACGTCCGACGCGGTGACCACGATCACCGCGCTGCCGGAGTCGTTCTCCACAGCCGCCTGGAGCGCCGTGCGGAGCTCGCGGACGGACCGGGTGTACGCCGTGGCCTCGCGGCGGGCCACCGGGAGCGTGCCCTCCGCCTCGTACGACTTGAGCGCCGCGCCCGTGCCGGACAGGCGGGCGAGCACCGGAGCACCCGCCGAGCGGCGCGCGGCGCCCGTCGTGCGGATCTTGGTGTCCAGGCCGCGCCGCACCACCGCGAGGCCGATGCCGACCAGCAGGCCCGCCAGGCCGGCGACGGCGTAGACCAGCATCGGCGGGAGGCTGACCAGCGTGCCGTGCACCGCGTTCTGGAGGATCGCGGCCGGCGAGGCCAGCAGCTGGGCCTGCGTGAGCTGCGACGACAGCGTCTGGTACTGCTCCATCGTCGTGGAGTACTGCGCCTCGAGCAGGCCCTCGACCGGGTCCACCTGGGCGTCGGGGTTCGCGTTCGCGGCCGCCGCGGCTGCCGCGCGCCGGGACTCCGTGATGGCCTGCTGCTGCTCGTCGATGCTCGTGGCGAGCGCGTCGAGGCGCTTCTGCATCGCCGCGACGTCGTCGTCGAACTGCGCCTGCAGCGCCGCGACGTACGCCGTGGCGACCGCGTTCGCGGCGTCGACCGTGTCCTGCTGGTCCAGGCCCGTCTCGGTCACGACGACGTTGGAGGGGCTCTCGAGCGCGTACTCGGCCGACGTCCGGGCCGCGAGGTCGTCCGCGAGCCCGGGGTCGCCCAGGGCGGTCGCCGCGGTCGTGGTGACGGCGTCCCCGGTCACCAGCGCGGGGTCGCTCTCCAGCCGGATGCCGGCGTCCGCCAGCGTCTCGGTCCCGACGATCTGCACCGTCGCCTCCGCCGCGTACTCCGGCTCCTGCCGGTCGACGTAGAGCCAGGCGCCGGCGAGCGCCGCCAGGACGGACACCAGCACCAGCCACTTGCCGAACCAGACTGTCCGGAACATGTCCTGCAGGGTCATCGGGGGCGCCTTTCGGTCGGGACGGTCTCGAGGCGGGGCCGGGGGCCGGCGGCGTGCGCGAGCTCCTCGCGGGCGATCGCGTGCAGCCGCTCGACGAACCGCCCTGCGGCGAACTCGTCGGCGTGCGCCGTCAGCACCCGGGGGTCCCAGGTGCGGGCCAGCGCGCGCCCGGCGGCCTCGGCCACCAGGTCGGGGTCCGGGGCGTCGAAGAACTCCCCGGTGATGCCGTCACGGACGGTGTCGAGGTAGCCGCCGTCGCGCAGGACGACGGACGGACGGCCGAAGGCGGCGGCCTCCAGCGGGGACAGGCCGTAGTCCTCGTAGGACGCGGCGACGAGGGCGGCGCAGTGCCGGTACAGCCAGCGCAGGCGGGCGTCGTCCACCCGCCCGACGAGCCTCACCCGGGGCAGGTCGCGCACCCGCTGGGCGAGCGCCGCCCGCTCGGGGCCGTCGCCGACCACCACGAGGCGGGTGCCCGGCATCCGGCGCACCGCCTCCACGACGACGTCCACGTTCTTGTAGGGCAGCAGCCGCGCGACGCACAGCAGGAACCCGGGCTCGACGCCGTCGGGCGCGGTCTCCTCGCCGGCGGGCAGCATGGCGGGCGGCGGGGGGAGGATCTCGGCCTCGATCCCGTACGCCTCCCGGATCGCCCGGGCGGTGACGGTCGAGTTCGCGAGGTAGCGGTCGGCGGTCCCCGCGGCCCGGCGGTCCCAGCGCCGCAGGCCGGGGGCGAGCAGCCCGAGCGCCCGGGCGGCGAGCCACCGCTGGGCGCCGCCGGCGGGGCCCAGGTACCGGTCCGTCTGGTAGAGCCAGCGCGCGGGCGCGTGGCAGTACACGACCTTGCGGCCCGGTGTCGGGAACCCGTGGGCCCAGCCGGTCGACGACGCGAGGACGACGTCCGCCTCGATCGGCGTCGCCCGGACCGCCGGCGCCAGCAGCGGCAGGGCCAGCCGGTGGTGGCGCCGCAGCAGCCCGACGCGGTCCAGCGGGCTGGTGCGGACGTCCAGCGGCGCGAACTCCGGGAACGTGCCGTCGGGGTGGTAGAGCGTCGTGTACAGCGGCGCGTCCGGGAACGCCTGCGCCATCACCAGCGCGACGCGCTCCGCACCGCCGCGCTGCGTGGCGTAGTCGTGCGCCAGCGCGACGCGCTCACCGCCCGCCATGCCCGCTCACGACGACGTAGAAGGTGCGCCACAGGATCATGAGGTCGAAGGCGATCGACCAGTTCTCGACGTAGCGCAGGTCGAGCTTCACGGCCTCCTCCCACGCCAGGTCCGCGCGGCCGCTGATCTGCCACAGGCCGGTGAGCCCGGGCTTGACCAGCAGGCGGCGGCGCGCCGACTCGCGGTACTGGGCGACCTCGAACGGCAGCGGCGGGCGGGGCCCGACCAGCGCCATGTCGCCCTTGACCACGTTGAACAGCTGCGGCAGCTCGTCCAGGGAGTGCTTGCGCAGGAAGTGCCCGATGCGGGTGATGCGCGGGTCGCGGTCCATCTTGAACAGCGGGCCGTCGGCCTGGTTCGCCGCGCGCAGCTCCGCGAGCCGCTCCTCGGCGTCCACCACCATGCTGCGGAACTTCAGCATGGAGAACTCGCGGCCCTCCTTGCCGACCCGCGTCTGGCGGAACAGCACCGGACCCGGGCTCGTCACCTTCACCGCGACGGCGATGACGGCCAGGACCGGCAGCAGCGCGAGCAGCGCCCCGGCCGAGAACGCGGTGTCGAACACGCGCTTGGCGATGATGCGGGACCGGCGCGACTCGGCGGCGTTCACGTGGATCAGCGAGAGGCCCGCCGTGGGCTCGAGGGTGACGCGCGGCCCGAACACCTCGACGATGCCCGGCGCGACGACCAGCTCGGTGCGGGTGCGCTGCAGCGCCCAGGACAGCCGGCGCAGCGCCTGCCCGGACAGCTCGGACCCGGTGACGATGACGACGTCGAACTCCCCGTCCACCGCCACCTGCACGACGTCGGAGACCGACCCGAGCACCGGCACCCCGAGGGGCGGCAGCGGCCCGTCGAACGACGGCACGCACACCCCGGCGATGTGGTACCCGTACTGCGGCAGCCCGCGCAGGTCGTCCACGACCTGGGTGATCGACGAGGCGTCCCCCACCACCAGCGTGCGGCGCATCGACTCCCCGGCGGCGCGGCGGCGGTGCAGCGCGCGGCGGGCGACGTGCCGGGCGGTGATGAGCACCAGCACCACGAGGGGCAGCGCGAAGAACACGATCGTGCGGGGCACGTCGACGTCCAGGCCGACCGCGAGCAGCGCGAGGCTCGCCGCGCTCAGCACGCCGCCGCGGATCACCGCCTCGAACTCCAGGTGGCCGTCGCCGATCACCTGGCGGTCGTAGCCGCGCTCGACGGCGACCATCGCGATGAACAGCACGCCGATCATGAGGCCCCAGGACAGCTGGAGCAGCGACACCCCGTGCATGAGGAACAGCAGCAGCGTCGGGATGCAGGTGGCGAGCACCACGTCCCGGGCCAGGGTCTCGACCTGGTAGGTCGCGTGCTGGCTGCGCCACCCGGACGGGGCGGCGGTGCCGAGGGGCTCGTGGAACGGCCGCTCGGAGGCCCAGGAGAGCCGTGGTCCGCGGGCGGCGCGCCGGCGTTCGGCGGCGTCGTGCTCCGTCGAGGGTCCGGCCTCCGGCGCCGCGACGGCGCGCTCGGCGGAGCGCGACACGTCGTGATCGTCGAGCAGGCTCATGTCAGGGTCCCCCCGGGCGGCGTTGGTGTGACTTGAGGCTATATCAGCGGGTTTGTCCCGGTCCGCCCTATCTGTCCGTTTTCACCCCTTTCGCACCCGTATGGGCGATCCGCCTCGCGCTGACCTGCGACGACACCCGCGCTGGACGCGCTCCCACCCCTGGCGTCACCCGGATGCCGCACCCCACGCCCCCGGCCTGCGACAACACCCTCCCGCGCCGACCTCCGGCTCTCCGCCGACCAGCCGCCCCGCCGCCCCACCGCACCCCGGACGCACCCCGGACGCACCGCGAGGTCGTCACCCCGGGCCGAGGTCGTCACGTCGGCGTGACGACCTCGGCCCGAGGTGACGACCTCGAGCGGACTGCTGCGCGCGACCCGGTCAGCGGGTGCGGGTGTGGAACCGGAGCTGCGCGCGCTCCAGGCCCTCCGTGACCACCAGCTCGACGGCGTCCGCGGCGTCGTCGAGCAGGAGCGGCAGCTCCTTCTGCTCCGGCTTCGCGAAGTCGCGCAGCACGAAGTCCGCCGCGTCCATCCGCCCCGGCGGCCGGCCGATGCCGACCCGCACCCGCAGGTAGTCCTTCGTCCCGAGCGCCTTCGACGTGTCCCGCAGGCCGTTGTGGCCGCCCTCGCCGCCGCCCAGCTTCAGCTTGATCTCGCCGAACGGGATGTCGAGCTCGTCGTGCACCAGCACCACCCGGTCCGGCGGCACGTCGTAGTACCGCGCGAGCGCGGCGACCGGCCCGCCCGAGGTGTTCATGAACGTGGTCGGCTTCGCCAGGACGGCCCGCGGACCGGGCGCTCCCCCGGGCAGCGTGCCGATGCGCACCTCCGCCGTCGCCGCCTGCGGGCGCCGGGACAGCACGCCGCCCTTCGACCCGAACGACGCGCCCGCGCGCCGCGCCAGCTCGTCGAGCACCATCTGCCCGACGTTGTGCCGGTTGCCGGCGTACTGCGGACCCGGGTTCCCGAGGCCGACCACCAGCCAGCGCCCCTCGCTCATCGCGACGCCACTCCCTCTCGTCGTCACGGGCACCCGCGGGTGCCCCGCATGCCGGACGCCCGGCACCGTCGCACGGTACCGGGCGTCCCCAGCGTGGTCGGCGCGCTCCCCGCACGGGGGCGCGCCGGGCGGATCACTCCGCGGCGGCCTCGGCGGCCTCGGCCTCGTCCGCGGCGCGGTCCTCGGCGGAGACGGTCGGGACGGTGACGGTCACGATGACCTGCTCGGCGTCGCCCTCGAGCACGGAGCCCGCCGGGAGGGCCAGCTCGCCGGCGGTCAGCGCGGTGCCGGCCTCGAGCCCCTCGATGGAGACCTCGACGTGCTCCGGCAGGTGCGTGGCCTCGGCCTCGAGGGTCAGCGTCTGGGTCTCGACGATGTGGATCGTGCCGGGGGCCGACTCGCCCACGACCGTGACCGGGACCTCGACCGTGACCTTCTCGCCGCGGCGGACGATCAGCAGGTCGACGTGCTCGATGACGTTCTTGACCGGGTCGCGCTGCACGTCCTTGGCGAGCGCCAGCGTGGCCTTGCCCTCGAGCTCGATCTCGAACAGGGCGTTCGCCTGCTTGACGGCGAGCATGGTCTCGTGACCCGGCAGCGCGACGTGCACCGGCTCGGTGCCGTGCCCGTAGAGGACGGCGGGGATCTGGTGGGCACGGCGCAGGCGGCGCGCGGCGCCCTTGCCGAACTCGGTACGGGTGGTGGCGACGAGCTTGACCTCGGACACGGTGACTCCCAAGAAGCAGAGGATGACGGGCGAGACGGTGTGGTGGCCTCGACGCGGGACGCTGGACGGGCACGCGGAGGCGGACCACCCAGTCGATCACGGAGATCGGTGGTCTCGATCCGACGCGGTCCGCGCGGCCGTGTCCGCGGCACCCGGGGGGTGCGGGACGCGCCGTCCGCCGGACCGCCGACGGGTCGTGGAGCGACCGTCCGACGTCCCTCGCCGAGGCAACCCCCCGATCCTACCCGCGTCCCACCCTGCGGGACGAATCCGCCCCCACGGACCGCGCGCCCCGCGCCCCGCACGCACCCGGGTCCGCTCCCGCGCCCGCGCACGCGCCGCGCCCTCCGC
>NZ_JBCLVN010000063.1:0-3056 GCF_039548315.1 Cellulomonas olei | reverse complement strand
CGCGCGCGCGAGGGTCGCGGCCCGGACCGCGTCGGGCGGCGGCGTCGCGACCGCGCCGCCGAGGCGGGCCGCGGTCTCCCGGAGCGAGCGGCCCTCGCGGGCGGCGTCGGGGTCGCGGGCCATGAGGTCCTCGACGGCGGCCCGCTCCGCGTCGGTGACGGCGTCCAGCGCCCAGGCGCCGAGCAGCTCGCGGGAGGCGGCGTCGTCGGGGCGGCGGTCGCCGGGCCGCGGCGGAGGCGTGCTCATGCGGCCACCCCCAGGCAGTCGCGCAGCCGCACGAGTCCGTCGCGGATCCGGGACTTCACGGTGGGCAGCGGGGCGTCCAGGTGCTCGGCGACCTCGCGGTACGTGCGGCCGTCGTAGTACGCCAGGACGACGGCCTCGCGCTGCGTGTCGGTCAGGCCGCCGAGGCAGTGCCGGACGCGCTGCGCCTCGAGGCGCTCCTCGGCCTGCTCGGCGACGACGTCGAACGCGGTGGGCCGGTCGGCGTCGAGGGCGGCCTGGTCGCGGTCGCGCTGCGCCTGGACGGACCGCACGCGGTCCACCGACCGTCGGTGCGCCATCGTGGTCGCCCAGGCGCGCGCCGACCCTCGGCGGGCGTCCCACCGGGCGGCGGTGCGCCAGATCTCCACCATGACCTCCTGGGTGACCTCGGCCGCGTGGTCCGGGTCCCGGAGCACGGCGAGCGCCGTGCCGTGCACGGCGGGGGACAGCATGTCGTAGAGCGACGCGAACGCGTCGAGGTCGCCCTCGGCCACGCGCGCGAGCGCCTGGTCGGCGGCTGCGCGCGCGGTGGCGCGGGAGTCGGGGCTGGGCACGCGCGCCAGTGTGCCGTACGCGCGTGGGTGCGGCCCGGTGGGCGTGCCGCCGGCCCCGGCGGGGATCGGGACCGGCGGCACGGTTCTCGGGACGCCCGGGCGCGTCAGGCGACGAGGGCCGCGGCGAGGGAGTCGATCGCCCCGGCGAGCGTCGACACGTGCATGCCGAGACCGGCTGCCACGTCGTCGGCGGGCAGCTCGCCGCCGCTGACCTCCTCGAAGAACGCCCCGGCCTGCGGGCGGTAGCCGTCGAGGTCGGCGAGGGCCTGCTGGCGGCCGTCCTCGTCACCGGTCGCGTCGGCGACCGCGTAGTCGACGAAGAACCCGATGTGCTCGCGCCACAGGTCCAGGAACTCCGCGCCCTTCTCGTCGCCCGCGAGGGACGCGACGGCGTCCGACAGCGCGACCGAGTTGGCGTCGAGGGTCGCCGCCGCGCTGGTGAACGCGTCGGACTCCACGCCGCCCTCCGCGGTGTAGGCGGTGAAGACCGCGAACGACGCGAGGTAGACGTGCTCCTGCAGCAGCGCCGTCAGGGTCGAGCGCAGCGTCGAGGCGTCGTCTATGGCGTCCCCGGGCAGGCCGGCGCCGGCGGCGAGGCCGGTCGCGATGGTCGCGGCACCCTCGCCGACGTGCTGGGCGGCCGCGCGCAGCGCGTCGGACGCGCCCGGGTCACCGGCGGCCATCGCGTCGATCGCGGCGGTCAGCGTCGTGACGTGCATCGCGAGCGACTCCGCGACCGCGTCGGCCGGCAGGTTGCCGGCGCTGATCTGCTCGAAGAACGCGCCGGCCTCGGTGGTGTACCCGTCGAGCTCTGCGCGCGCGGCGTCGGCAGCGGCCTGGTCGCCGCCCTGCACGGCCACCGCGTAGTCGACGAAGTACCCGATGTGGGTCTCCCAGAGCTGCTGGAACGTGTCGCCCTGCTCCTCGCTGGCGAGCGAGCCGATCGCGTCCGCCAGGTCCTGGGTGTTGCCGTCGAGCGCGGTCTTCGCGGCGGCGAACTCGTCGGAGTCGGCGCCGGCGGTGTAGGCGGTCGCGACGCCGATGCCGGTCAGGTAGACGTGCTCCTGGAGCATCGCCGTGAGGCCCGCGCGCAGGGCGGCGGCCTCGGAGTCGACCTCGCCGGCGGTGCCGGTCGCGGCGGCGAGGCCGGTCGCGAGGGTGAGGCCCGTCTCGGGCATGTGCGCCGCGGCGGTGCGGGCGTCGGCGAACGGGTCACCCGTGCTGACGGGCATCACCTCGTCCATGCCGTCCGTCCCGGACATGCCGTCGTGGTCCATCCCGTCGGTGCTGGACGAGGCGGCGGGCATCGACCCGGTGTCGCTCTCGCCCCCGTCGCTGCACGCGGCGAGCGTGAGGCTCAGCGCGAGTCCGGCGGACAGGACGGAGACGGCGTAGGTGCTGCGGGTGCGTCGCATGGTGACTCCTCGGTCGCGGGTGCTGTCGAGGAGGGTTCGGAGCCGAGCCGCCCGCGGATGGGTCGCCCGCTCGCCGGGCCGCGCGGCGGGTCAGGCGGCGCCGTGGTGCGCGAGGGCCAGCAGGGCGTCCTCGGGGCGGGTGGCGTGCTCGGGGGCGGGGCCACCGGTGAAGCAGCGGCAGGCGCCGTCGCGGTGCACGAGGTTGGCGTGCGGGCGCGCGACGCAGGGCGCGGGCCGGCCGGCGGGGTCGAGCGCCCCGGGGTTCTCGAGGACGAGGGTCATGCGGGTACTACCTCCGTGCGGTGGACCGCGGGCGGTCCGTGACGGTGCGGGGGAGATCCGCGCCGTGGTCGCCGGGCCGCCTGGGCGTCCCGGTGGTGATGTGTCCATCGGACGGTCGCACAGGTTCCTGCGAAGTCAGGCACCCCAGTGCGCCCACGGACGGGTGAAACCGTTCCCAGGTGGTCGGGATCACGTCGCCCGGGCGCGGACGCGGGCCCTCGGTCCCGGGAGCGGGGCCCGCGCGGCCCGCGTGCGTCAGCCCGCGAGCCGTGCCGCCCGCCGCTCCGCCTGCGCGGCCGGGTCGGGCACCGGGGCCGCCGCGAGCAGCCTGCGCGTGTAGTCGTCCTGCGGCGCACCGAGCACCGTGCTGCGCTCGCCGACCTCCACGAGCCGGCCGCGGTGCATGACGGCGACGCGGTCGGCGAGCTCGTCCACGACGGCCAGGTCGTGGCTGATGAACAGGCACGCGAACCGCAGCCGCTGCTGGATCGACCGGAACAGCTCCAGCACCGTGGCCTGCACGGAGACGTCCAGGGCCGAG
>NZ_JBCLVN010000062.1:0-40675 GCF_039548315.1 Cellulomonas olei | reverse complement strand
CTCCACGAGCCGGCCGCGGTGCATGACGGCGACGCGGTCGGCGAGCTCGTCCACGACGGCCAGGTCGTGGCTGATGAACAGGCACGCGAACCGCAGCCGCTGCTGGATCGACCGGAACAGCTCCAGCACCGTGGCCTGCACGGAGACGTCCAGGGCCGAGGTCGGCTCGTCGGCGATGAGCAGCTCCGGGTCGAGCGAGACGGCGCGCGCGATGGACACCCGCTGCCGCTGGCCGCCGGACAGCTCGTGCGGGTACCGGGACGCCCAGGCGGCGGGCAGCTCGACGCTCTCGAGCAGCTCGGCGACGCGTGCGTCGAGGGCCGGCCCCCGCAGCCCCGCGTGCACGCGCAGCGGCTCCGCGACGGACTCCCCGACGGTGTACCGGGGGTTGAGCGACGCGGCCGGGTTCTGGAACACGACGCCGATGCGGGTGCGCGCGGCCCGCACGGCGCGCGGGGTGTCCGTCCCGAGGCGGGTGCCGACCACCTCGACCGTCCCGGAGGTGAGCGGCGCCAGGCCGAGCGCGCACCGGCCGAGCGTGGACTTGCCGGATCCGGACTCGCCGACCAGCGCCACCATCTCCCCGGGCTGCACCCGCAGCGTCACGTCGTCGACGGCCCGCACGACGCGCCCGCGGCGGTTGCGGTACTCCACGACGAGCCGCTCGACGTTGAGGGCCGGGCGCTCGCGGTCGTCGGCGGCGCTGTCCCGGGCGGGCGCGCCGATGCGCGGCACCGCGGCCAGCAGCGTGCGGGTGTACGCGGCGGCAGGTGCGGCGAACAGGGCGGCGACCTCGGCCGTCTCGACCACCTCGCCGTCGCGCATGACGACGACCCGGTCGGCCAGGTCGGCCACCACGCCCATGTCGTGCGTGATGAGGACGATCGCGGCGGACGTGCGCTCCCGCAGCCGGCGCAGCACGTCCAGCACCTCCTGCTGCACGGTGACGTCCAGCGCGGTGGTCGGCTCGTCGGCGACGAGGATCTCCGGGTCGCAGGCCAGGGCCATCGCGATCATCACGCGCTGCGCCTGCCCGCCCGAGAGCTGGTGCGGGTAGAACCGCAGCCGCTCCTCGGGGTCGGGCAGCTCGACCATGCGCAGCAGCTCGACCGCGCGGGCGGTGCGCTGCGCGCGCGTCAGGCCGGGGACGTGCCGGCGCAGCATCTCGCGGAGCTGGTAGCCGACCGTGAACACCGGGTCCAGCGCGTTGCCCGGGTCCTGGAAGATCATCGCGATCCGCCGGCCGCGCACCTCGGACAGCGCGCGGCGGTCGAGGCCCACGAGCTCCTGGTCGCCCAGGCGGGCGCTGCCGCTGACGCGGGCGGTGCCGGGCAGCAGGCCGAGCAGCGCGAGGGACGACACGGACTTGCCGGAGCCGGACTCGCCGACCACCGCGAGGACCTCGCCCGGCAGCAGGTCGTACGACACGCCGCGCACCGCGTGGACGTCCGGGGAGCGCCCGCCGTCGACGCGGAACGTCACGGTCAGGTCGCGCACCCGCAGCACGGGCTCGGTGGTGGCGCTCACGGTGCTCCTGGGGTCTCGGGAGGGGTGGGGGCGGGAGGGGCGGCGGCGGTGTCGGCGGCGGCCAGGGCGTCGCGGTGGGCCTCCCAGTCCGCGAGCATCTGGCGGTGGTAGCCGGCGAGCCACTCGAAGTAGTTGCGGGCGTTGAGCAGGCGCCGTCGCGGGCCGGGGTCGGTCTCCGAGACGGCCATCAGCCCGGAGTCGATGACCCGCTGGAGCCGCGGCAGGTACGTGCGCTCGCTCGCGAGCCACGAGCCCCAGATGTCGTCCTCGGCGCGGAAGTAGTGGTTCCGGTCGCCGGGGATGGAGTGCCGCAGGATGAAGCCGATCTCGACGAGGTGCCGCGTGGCGGTCGACACGGCGCCGGCCGACGCCTGCAGCAGCGTGGCGATCTGCTGGGACGACAGGTAGGGCCGGTCGATGATCATGAGCAGGCCGACGACGCGGCCCTCCATGCGCGAGCTGTTCGCGTTGTCCCACGTGGAGGCGAACTGCTCGATCCACTCGAGGGCGTCGTCGTCGAGGGTGGGCTCGGCGGGGTCCGGGGCGGTCGTCATGCGCTCACCGTAGGGGCGGGCAGGGCGCCGGCACGCCGGACCGTCATCGCGGTCCGGCGTGCCCGGAACTCGGCCAGCGGCCAGGACGTCATCGCGGCACGGACGCTGGTCACGGTGCCGTCGGCGTCGCGCTCGTAGGTGAGCCGCTCGCCGACGGTCCCGAACCCGGGGCCGCGGTGGATCTGCAGCGCGTCCGGCCCGGCGACGGTGAGCTCCTCGTAGGCGGCGACCGGGTCCGGGGCGGAGGGCCGCAGCAGCACCAGCCGGTCCCCGAGCTCGGCGACGTCCATGACGCCCCACAGGTTCGCGAACCGGCCGGTGTAGTCGGCGAGCGGGCGTGCGCCCGCCGCGGCCTCCCCACCCGGCCCGGGCGCCTCGGGCGCCTTCAGGGCCAGGTCGACCAGCTTGATCAGCCCGACGGCGATCGGGTCGGCGGGGCCGTCCACCGCGTTGGTGAGCACGCTGACGACGAGGCCGTCCTCCGGGTCGACGTAGGTGCGCGTGATGTGCCCGGGGTAGCCGCCGGAGTGCCCGACCACCTCCCGGTCGCCGATGGTGTGCCGGTCCATGCCGACGCCGTACCGGCCGACCTCGGTGCCGTAGGCGGTGACGATCGACTCGAGCCGCTGCATGAGGCGCTTGGACGCGTCGGTGAGCAGCCGCTCGTCGCCGAGCACGTGCGCGGAGCCGTAGGCGGACAGCTCGGCCGCGGTCGAGTAGAAGCCGGTCGCCGCCGCCATCGCGCGGGTGTCGACGTGCTCGATGCGCTCGCGGCGGTCGTCGGCGTCCAGCAGCCCGGTGTGCCCGGCGGCGTACTCGGACGCGCGCGCGGGGTCGTACTCGGCGCCGGTGCGCGTGAGCCCGAGCGGCTCGACGACGGCGCGGTGCAGGTGCTGCGCGTAGGGCAGCCCCGTGACCTCCTCGATGACGAGGCCGAGCAGCGAGTAGCCGACGTTCGAGTACTTGAAGTGCTCGTTCGGGCCGTACACCTCGCCGTGCGCGAGGACGTCGGCCAGCAGCGCCTCCCGGTCGGGGAACGGCCCGTCGAGCTGCCAGAAGTCCGCGCGGTCGCCGTCGCGGACCACCCCCGCCTGGTGCCCGAGCACCTCGCGGAGCGTCCGCGACGCCAGCGGCGAGGCGGCGAGCTCCGGGACGTACGTGCCGAGCGTGTCGTCCAGCCGCAGCCGGCCCTGCTCCACGAGCTGCATCACGGCCGTCGCGGTGAACGTCTTGGAGTGCGACGCGATCCGGAACAGGTGCCCGGTGGTGAGCGGCTCCCCGGTCGTCACGTCGGCCACGCCCCACGCCGCGTCCAGCAGCAGCTCGCCGTCCACCCGCACGGCCACCTGGACGCCGGTCGCGCGGCGGTACGCGGCCTGCTGCTCCACCCACGACCACAGGTAGGGGGCGGCGGATCGGACGGTCTGGGCGGTGCGGTCGGACATCGGGTGGTGCCTCTCGGTCGGCGGGCCCGCGGTCGGCGGGCCGGGTCGGTCGGGTCGGGTGGGCCCCGGTCGCGCGGTCAGCGCGACCTCGGGTCCAGGGTGTCGCGCAGCACGTCACCCAGGGTGATCATCGCGAGGACGGTCACGGTCAGGAACAGGCTCGGGAACACGAGCATGTGCGGGGAGGTCTGGAAGTACGCCTGCGCGCTGGAGAGCTGCAGGCCCCAGGAGATCGACGGCGCGCGCAGCCCGAGCCCGAGGAACGTCAGCGTGGACTCCGAGACGATGACGCCGCCGACCATCGTGGTCGCGACGGCCAGCACCGGCCCGATGGAGTTCGGCAGCACGTACCGCGCGATGATCCGCCGGTCCCGCAGGCCCATCGCCCGTGCCGCCTCCACGTAGGGGGCGTCCCGCACCGCGCGCACGGACGACCGCACGAGGCGCGCCATCGTCGGCCAGGAGAACAGCGCGAGCACCAGGGCGACCGTGACGGCGGAGCGGGTGCCGATGGACGTCAGCACCACGACGGCCCCGAGCAGGAACGGGAAGCCGAGGAACACGTCGGTGAGCCGGGCGATCAGCCGGTCCGCGAACCCGCCGTAGAACCCGGCGGCCGTCCCCAGGACGAGCGCGACGAGCAGCGCGATGACGGTGCACAGCACCCCGACCGTGAGGGAGGCGCGGGTGCCGTACACGACGTTCGCGAACACGTCGCAGCCCTGCACGTCGGTGCCGAACACGTGGTCGCCGCCGGGCGGGCGGGCGCTCGCGGACAGGTCGCACACGCGCGGGTCCGGCTGGCCGAACAGCCCGGCGAACGCCTGCGGGGCGACGGCGACGAGGGCGAGCAGCGCGAGGACGACGGCGCAGACCCAGAACAGGGGCCGGCGCCGCAGCGTGCGCCACACCCCGCGGGGCGTGGCCGGCCCGGCGGCGGGGGCGCCCTGCGCCGGGTCGAGCGCGGTCGCGGCGATCGTCTCACTCATGGCGGATCCTCGGGTCGAGCACGGACGACAGCAGGTCCACGACGAGGTTGGTCAGCAGGAACACGATGATCAGCGCCGTGGAGACGCCCACCACCGTCGGGCCCTCGTGGGTGCGGATCGCCTGGAACAGCAGGTTCCCGACGCCCGGCAGGTTGAACACGCCCTCGACGACGACGGTGCCGCCGAGCAGGTAGCCGAGGTCGATCGCCAGAAACGTCAGCACCGGGATGGCGGAGTTGCGCATCACGTGGACGCCGACCACCTCGCGGCGCCGCAGGCCCTTGGCCCACAGCGTCCGCACGAAGTCGGACTGCAGGGTGTCGACCACGCTGCCGCGCATGAGGCGCGTGACGGACGCGAGCCCGAACACCGCGATGACGAGGGCGGGCAGCAGGTACGAGGTCGGCCAGCCCGCCGTGGTGCCGGCGACCGGGAACCAGCCGAGCCGCACGCCGAACAGCAGCTGGGCGGACACCGCCACCACGAACACCGGGATGCTGGTCGCGAGGATCGTCCCGGCCAGCACCAGCCGGTCCGCGGTGCGCCCGCGCCGCAGGCCCGCGAACAGGCCGAGGAGCACGCCGAGCACCACCTCGATGCCCCACGCCGTGAGCGCGAGCGTGATGGTGACCGGCCAGCGCAGCGACATGCGCTCGCCGACCGACTGGCCCGTGAAGTTGGTCCCCAGGTCGCCCTGCACCAGGCCGCCGAGGTAGCGGGCGTACTGCTGGAGCACCGGCTCGTCCAGGTGGTAGCGGTCGCGCAGCTCCGCCACGACGTTCGGGGGCAGCGGCCGGTCGCCGCCGAGCGCCTGGATCGGGTCGCCCGGCAGGGCGAAGACCATGAGGTAGATGATGAGCGTGACGCCGAGGAACACCAGGACGAGCTCGGCGACGCGGCGGACGAGGTAGCGGCTCACCGGCCACCGCCCGCCCGGTCCGCCAGGCACCGCACGGTCGCCAGCGCCGCGCCGTACTGCACGCCGACGAGCTTCTCGACCGGCAGCACCTGCACGCCGGTCACGCCCTCGGCCTCCGCGACCCACTCCTCGTACAGCGCGCGCCCGCGGTCCAGCACCCGGCGGACGCGCGCGGTGGCGATGCCCGCGGCCACCTCGGCGTCGAGCGCGCGCAGCAGCATCCCGCCGAACCGCAGCCGGAAGCACCGCACCACGTCCTCGGTGCTGAACACCTCGGCTGCGGTGGCCGGGCGGGACGTCCCGGGCCGGGCGGCCCGCGCGATCTCCGTGCGGCCGGACACCGACATCATCGGGACGAACGCCTCGCTGGCCCGCAGGAACGGCGTGCGCACGGACAGGTCCGGCCGGGCCTCGTCGAGCAGGCCGGCGAGCGCGCCGCCCAGCTCGAGCAGCGCCTCGCCCTTCGCCCGCACGACGTCCGCGTAGTCCGCCGAGGTCGGCGTGTCGTCCTCGGCCAGCGGGTGCGACCAGTAGGGCAGCTCCGCGACCAGGCTGACCGTGCCGTACCGGGCGGCGTAGGCCGCGGAGGACTCGCCCCCGACCATCGACGCGGCGTCCAGGCCGAGGGAGTCGAGGTACTCGTACTCGTCGCGGGTCGACATCGCCCAGTACACGGCCGGGGCCATGCGCCGCAGCGAGGGCGACTCGGGCTCGCCGGTGTCGAGCGGCAGGCCCAGCGCCCGCGGCACCGCGTGCAGGGCGGGCACGACGCCGGGCACGTCCTCGCTCACGTAGTAGTAGACGCCGCCCATCTCGGCGTTGTGCAGCGACATCATCAGCTCGGGCCGCACGTCGTCGATGAGCCGCATCAGCGCCTGCGTCTCGGGGATCACCGCGTCGAACCAGGCGTCCCGGTGCGCGAACGGGAACGACCACTCCACCTGCTCGTCCGGGGCCGGGCGGTAGAACCGGCGCGCGTACGCGGTGCGGTCGGTCGGGTCCGCGAACCAGCCCTCGTTGAGGCGGGTGCCGTCCGGGTCGATGCACGGCACGAGGTGCCAGGTCGACGCGCTCGCCTCCCGCAGCTCCTCGTCGGCGACCAGCTCGGCGGCCAGGTGCTGCAGCGTGCGGAACCCGATCGGCTCGTTGGGGTGGACCCCGGCGAACAGGAGCTGGGGGCGCGGCCCGTGGCCGACGGCGTACGACCACAGCGGCTCGCCGAGCCGGGAGGTCCCGATGCGCCGGCGCCGCACCAGCCCGGGGTGGTCGCCGGCCAGGGCGTCGAACCAGGCGAGCAGCGCGTCGACGCCCGGGAAGTCGTGCAGGGGAGGCACGCGGCGGACCCGCTCGAGGACGTCCTCGAGCGAGCCCGCCGCGCCGGTGGTGCGCCGGCTCATGCGCCCTCGGCCAGCGTCACGGCGGCGTACGTCGGGTTGCCGACCGCCGAGGTCGGCAGGTCCGCGACGCGCTCCGACGTCACGTAGGAGTAGGTCTCGAAGAACAGCGGCGGCGCCGGGAAGTCCTCCATGATCCGCTCCTGCACCGCGGCGTAGGCGTCGGCCGCGTCCGCGGCGTCCACCTGGGCGTCGGCGGTGGCGATGAGCTCGGCGACCTCCGGCTCGTAGTACGGGATGCAGTTGGCGCAGCCGCCGCCGTCCACGTAGAACGCCCGCAGCGTGTTCTGCTGGCTGGGGTACAGCGCGCCCCAGCGGGAGAAGAACGGCCCGTCGACGTCCCCGTTCAGCCGGGTCTCGTAGAACTCGGCCCAGTCCGTGCTGGGGGTGGCGACCGACTCGACGCCGAGGTTCTGCCGGAGCTGGTTGGCGATGGCGGTGTAGAGCTCGTCCAGGCCGATGCCGCCGGGGTAGTAGATGTCGATGGTGCCGTCGAACCCGCCGGCCTCGTCGAGCAGGGCCTTGGCGGCGTCGGGGTCGTACTCGCACAGCTCGCCGCAGATGCCCTCGGGCGTGCCGGCCTCGACCGCCGGGGTGAGCGCGGTGGCGGGCGTGAAGGTGCCGCCGTAGATGACCTCGTCGATGGTCTCCCGGTCGATCGCCATGGAGATCGCCTGGCGCACCCGGACGTCGGAGTAGCGCTCGTCCCACAGCGGCAGGCCGAGGTAGGAGATGCCGGGCGCCTCGAAGGAGTACAGCCGGTCGCCGAAGTCCGCGGGCGCCTGCTGGAGGCGGGAGGCCGGGACGCCGACGACGTCGAGGTTGCCGGCCTGCACGTCGGTGTAGGCGGTCGTGGTGTCCGCGTACGGCACGAAGCTGATCCGGTCCACCGACGGCGCCGGGCCCTGGTAGTCCGCGTAGCGCTCGACCACCAGCGGCTCGTTCTCGACGTAGTCGTCCGTGAGCGCGAACGGGCCGTTGCCGACCGGGTGCCGGTTGTACGCGTCGAAGTCGTCGGCGGCGGTGGCGGGCATCGGGTACATCGCCGTCTGGCCCTGGCTGAGCTGGAGGGGGAACTGCCCGTCGGGGCCGGTCAGCTCGACGGTGAACGTCAGGTCGTCCACCACCGTCAGGCCGGACATCTCGGTGGTGGTGGGCTCGCCCTCGGCGGGGTTGAGGTCGGCGTAGCCCACGACGTTCGCGAGCTGGCCGGTGTTCTCGAACGCGTTCGGGCCGTACGCCACCGCGTTCCAGGAGTCGACGTAGTCCTGGGCGGTCACCGGGGTGCCGTCGTGGAACGTCCAGCCGTCCTTGAGCGTGATGGTCCAGGTCGTCGCGTCGTCGGACTCGACCGACTCGGCGGCCAGCATCGTCAGGTCGCCGGCGTCGTCCGCCCAGGTCAGCGAGGACCACACGGCCATGCTGAAGTCGTAGGCGACGGTCTGGCGGCCGGGGATGATCTGGGCCGGGTCGGTGACGCCCACGCTGATCGCGCCGCCGCCGGTCGCGGTGGAGGCGGCGTCGTCGGACCCGCCGCCGCCGCTGCACGCGGCGAGGGTCAGGGAGAGCGCGAGGGCTCCGGCCAGCAGCCGGGGTCGCGTCGAGTTCATGGGGAGCCTCCACATCCGGGGGTGCCTCGGGGGTGGCTCAGTCGACCGTGGGCAGCGACGACCCGTCAATAGGGTGAGTGCTGAAAGTTCAGTAGGAAATGAATCTTTAACGTGTCCGACACGCGCGGGTGCTGCCGCCCGGGCCCGTCGCGGTGGTTGCATGGGGCACGTGATCCACACCGAGGACTACGTGCTCACCGACGAGGCGCGCGTGCGGGACCTCGTGCGGGAGCACGGCTGGGCGACGCTCGTGTCGGCGACCGCCGACGGGCCGGTCGCGTCGCACGTGCCGATCCTGCTGGAGGAGGGGGCTCCGGGGGAAGACCCGGCCGCGCGGCCGGGCGCCGCGCCCGGACCGGACGGCCCCGCCGACCCGCTGCCCGCCGCCCCGCGCCGGCCCGGGCGGCACGCGCGCGCCCTGCCGGACCGGTTCACCGTCCCCGCGGCGCCCCTGAGCGTGCTGAGCCACCTCGGCCGGCCGGACGAGCTGCTGCACGACGTCGACGGCACCCGGGAGCACCTGCTCGTGGTCGAGGGGCCGTACGGCTACGTCTCGCCGGGCTGGTACGGCTACGCGCCCGCCGTGCCGACCTGGAACTACGTGGCCGTGCACCTGTACGGGACGCTCGAGCTGCTCGGCCCCGAGGAGTCGTACGCCGTCATGGGCGCGACCGTCGACCGGTACGAGGCCCCGATGCCCGACCCGGTCCGGATGCCCGACGTCGAGGGCTACGCCCGCCGCATCGCGCCCGGCGCCGTGGGGTTCCGGATGCGCGTCACGCGCTGGCAGGGCAAGGCCAAGCTCAGCCAGGACAAGCCCCGCGAGGTCGCCGAGCGCGTCGCCACCGCCCTCGAGGACGACCCGCACTACGCCAACCCGGGGCTCGCCGCGGCGATGCGTGCCGAGCTCGCCCGCCGACCCGACCAGGGTTGACGCCCCGCGGGCGCCCGCCCGCCGCACCGAACGGAGTCCCATGTCCCGACCGCTCGTCCTCACCCGCGCGCGCCTGCTGGGCGCCGCCCGCACCGTCGACGTGCTGCTGCGCGACGGGCGGGTGCACGCCGTGGGGCCGGACCTCGCCCGCACGGCCGGAGCCGGCGTCGAGCAGGTCGACCTGGACGGGCGCACCGTCGTCCCGGGGCTCTGGGACCAGCACACCCACCTGACGCAGTGGGCGCTCGCGCGCCAGCGGCTCGACGTCTCGGGCGCCACGTCGGCGGCGCACGCGGTCCGCCTGGTCACCGAGCGCCTCGCCGCGACCGTCATGCTGCCCGGCACCGCGCTGGTGGGCTACGGGTTCCGCGACGGGCTGTGGCCGGACGAGCCGACGTCCGCGCTGCTCGACGCCGCCGTGGGGGAGACGCCCGTCGTCCTGGTGTCGGGTGACCTGCACTGCGCGTGGTTCAGCACGGCCGGGCTGCGGTACGCGGGCGTGCCGGCGCACCCCACGGGCCTGCTGCGCGAGACGGAGTGGCTGCCGCTGACCGCCGTCGTCGACCAGGTGCCCGACGAGGTGGCGGACGCCTGGGTCGCGGACGCGGCGCGCGCGGCCGCCCGGCGGGGCGTGGTCGGGGTGGTCGACTACGAGATCACCGAGAACCTCGGCCCGTGGCGGCGGCGCACGGCGGCGGGGTTCGACTCCCTGCGCGTCCGCGCCGGCGTCTGGGAGCCGTTCCTCGACCGGGTGCTCGCCGAGGAGCTGCGCACGGGCGACGTCGTCGTCGGCACCGGCGGCCTGCTGCAGCAGGGGCCGCTCAAGGTCGTCACCGACGGCTCGCTCAACACCCGCACCGCCTACTGCCACGACCCGTACCCCGGCCTGAGCGGCCCGGACGCCCACGGCGTGCTGTCCGTGCCGCCCGAGCACCTCGTGCCGCTCATGACGCACGCCCACCGCAAGGGCCTCACGTGCGCGATCCACGCGATCGGGGACCACGCCAACACGCTCGCCCTCGACGCGTTCGAGGCGTCCGGCGCGCGCGGCTCGGTGGAGCACGCCCAGCTGCTCGTCGACGCGGACGTCGCCCGGTTCGCGGCGCTCGACGTCGTCGCCTCCGTGCAGCCCGAGCACGCCGTGGACGACCGGGACGTCGCCGACCGCCACTGGGCGGGCCGCACGCACCGCGCGTTCCCGTTCGCCACCCTGGCCGCCGCGGGGGTGCGGCTCGCGCTCGGCTCGGACGCGCCCGTCGCGCCGCTCGACCCGTGGATCGCCGTGGCGGCCGCGGTGGAGCGCACCCGCGACGGACGCGAGCCCTGGCACCCGGAGCAGCGGCTCGACCTGCTGACGGCCCTGCGCGCCTCCACCGACGGGCAGCCGCTGACGCTCGCCGTCGGGGCGCCCGCCGACCTGGCGGTGCTCGACGCCGACCCGCTGTCGGCGTCGACCGCGCTGCGGGAGCTGCCGGTCGCCGGGACGCTGCTCGCGGGGCGCTGGACGCACCGGGAGCTGTGAGGGCGGGTCAGGCCGCCGGGCGCTCCGCCGCCGCGAGCACGTCCGCCGTCGCGACCACGCGCGCGAACCCGCCGCCGTGCAGGTTCGTGACGGTCGCGCGGGCGAGGTCCTCGGCGCGGAGCACCGTCCCGTCCGGCCCCGCCAGGTCGAAGGTGTGCGTGGCGTCGACCGGCAGCACGACGTCGTACCCGAGGTTGCCGGCCATCCGCGCGGTCGTCTCGACGCACATGTTGGTCTGGATCCCGCAGAGCACGAGCTGCCGCACGCCCGCGGCACCCAGCCAGGCGTGCAGGTCGGGCGTGCCGTAGAACGCGGAGTTCACCGTCTTGCGCACCAGCAGCGCCGGCTCCACCCCCGCGACCACCGGCTTCAGCGCGTGCCCGGGCGCGTCCGCCGCCAGCGGCCTGCCCGGCGCCGACACGTGCTGCACGACCACGACCGGGCGACCCGTGCGCCGCCAGGCGGCGAGCAGCGCGCCGATGTTCCCCTCGGCGTCCGGGTTGTCGCGGCGGCCCCAGAACCCGGCGTCGTCGAAGCCCTGCTGCACGTCGATGACGAGGAGGGCGGCGTCCGTGGCGATGTCCATGCCGTCATCGTGGCGCGTCGACCCGGGCCCCCGGGAGGGCCTCCTCCGCCGTCGTGCGTCGATCTCCTGCCGACGGGTGGCAGCACCCAGACGGCCCGGTGCGCCGTCCGGGACCCCGACGTAGCGTCGAGGGCGATGCCTCCCCGCCACCCCGTCTGCCAGGCCCGCGGCGTCGCCGCGCGCACCGCCCTCGGGCTCCACCCGCGCGACGGCCGGCCGGTCGCGTGCTGGGTGGTGCACCCCGCCGACGATGACCCCGCCGCGCGCGCCCCGGTGACGCGGCTCGTCGCGGCGCTCGGCCTCGGCACCCCCGACGACCCGCGCCTGGCGGAGGTCGACGGGCACCGGGCGTCGCTCACCGCGGCCGGCGGCTGGGCCACCCTGTGGGTCGGGGACGGCGACGAGCTGGTGGCCGAGCACGACGACGCCTGGCGCGACGCGCTGCTCGACCGGGGCTGGGCCGTCGTGGTGGTCGGCTACTCGCCGGAGCTGGGCGACGGTCGCACCAGCACCGTCTGGGAGTACCTCACCGGCGGGGCCGAGGCGCACGTGGGCGTGGTGCGGGCGGCCTGACCGCCGGGCGCCGCCGCCGCGTGCGGGACGGACCGCGCCCGCCTGCCGACCGCGCGGACCGGAGCGCCCCCGGCGGTCGGTAGGCTGGGCCCCACCCCCACCGCCGCGAACCAGGGAGCTCACCCGTGGGACGAGTCGTCGTCGATGTGATGCCCAAGCCGGAGATCCTCGACCCGCAGGGCAAGGCCGTCGCCGGGGCGCTGCCGCGGCTCGGGTTCGGCCAGTTCACCTCCGTCCGGCAGGGCAAGCGCTTCGAGCTCGAGGTCGACGGCCCCGTCACCCCCGAGGTGCTCGCGGCCGCGGCCGCCGCCGCCGAGCAGGTGCTGTCCAACCCGGTGATCGAGGACGTCGTGCGGGTCGCCGACTCCGAGGCCGACGCCGCCGCGACCGTCGCCTCGGAGGGTCTGGCCTGATGACCCGCATCGGCGTCGTCACCTTCCCGGGGACGCTCGACGACCGGGACGCCGCGCGGGCCGTGCGGCTCGCGGGCGCCGAGCCGGTCGCGCTCTGGCACGCGGACGCCGACCTGCACGGCGTCGACGCCGTCGTGCTGCCCGGCGGGTTCTCCTACGGCGACTACCTGCGCGCCGGGGCGATCAGCCGCTTCGCGCCCGTCATGGGCGAGGTCGTCGAGGCCGCCGGCAAGGGCATGCCCGTGCTCGGCATCTGCAACGGGTTCCAGGTCCTCACCGAGGCGCACCTGCTGCCCGGCTCGATGATCAAGAACGACCACCTGCACTTCGTCTGCCGCGAGCAGGTGCTGTCGGTGCAGTCCACGGACACGGCCTGGACGCGCGAGTACCGCCAGGGCGAGCGCATCACGATCCCCCTGAAGAACCAGGACGGCCAGTACGTCGCCGACGAGCGCACGCTCGACGAGCTCGAGGGCGAGGGACGCGTGGTCTTCCGCTACGAGGACCACAACCCCAACGGGTCCCGCCGCGGCATCGCCGGCATCAGCAACGCCCGCGGCAACGTCGTCGGCCTCATGCCGCACCCCGAGCACGCGGTCGAGGCGGGCTTCGGGCCGGACGGCGCGCGCGGCCCCCGCAGCGGCACGGACGGGCTGCGGTTCTTCACCTCGGTGATGCGGGCGCTCGTCTCCTGACGGCCGCCGTTCACCGGTGCCCGCCATGTGGACGCGCCGTGGTCCCGCCCCGCGGGGCCGGGCTACGGTGCGTGCGTGTTCCTGAGCCGGGTGTGTTGTCGCTGAGCTGACGACCCCGCGCGCCCGCGGCCGGACGGCCCTCGTCGCGCACCCCGCCTCACCCTTCGAGGACACCCCCATGGCTCAGCACGTGCTGCACCGCGCGCCCGCGGTCGCCACCCGTCTTCCCGTCGCCGCCACCGCTCCCGGCCGCCACCACGTCGCCCTTCCCGCCGGGTTCCCGGCCCCGGGGCCCCGTCGCGTCGACGGGGCCGAGCCGGTCGCCGCCGTGCCGGCCGTGCCCGCACCCGCCGCCGCCGCGACCGTCCGGTCCGCAGCTCCGGCCGCCGCCGGCCCCGACATCCACGTCGGCAGCCCCGACTACGGCGTCCGCACCGTCGAGCTCCGCCCCGGCTCCGAGACCGCGATCGCGCTCGCCGCCGCCCGCGCCGACGTCATCCGCCTCGAGTTCTCCGTGGCCGTGCCGACGGTCGGGGCGCTCGCCCGGGTGGTCGCGCTCGTCGAGGAGGCCGTGGCCGACGCCGGCCGCGACCGCGCCGAGGTGCGGGTGGTGCTGGACCTCGAGGTCGTGCTCGCGTCGGACGAGCGCACCGCCCGCCGCAAGCGCTCGCACCTCGAGTACCTCGACGCCCTGTCCGGCCTGGGCTGGTCGCCCGCCGCGACCCGGGTCGTCACCACGCCGGCCCTGCTGGCCGCCGAGGTGCGCGAGCTCGCGCGCCGCGCCGGTGTCGACGGCGTGGTCCTGCTCCCGCTCGCGGGCGGCCCGGCGGCCGAGGACGAGCTCCGCGCCCTCGTCGCCTGACCCTGCCCCCACCCGCCCCGGCACCCGCGCCTCCCCGCCCCCTCGCCCCCTCGCCCCCTCCCTCTTCCGCCGTTCGGATCCGTTCGTGCGGACTCGCCGGGCGCGTCGGTGCGAACGGATCCGAACCGCGGGATGCGGGGACGGCTCCGTGCGGCGGGCGGGTCGGTGCGTGGCCCCGGGTGTCAGGCCGGGAGCGTGTCGAGGGCCTGGGCGAGGTCGTCGCGGAGGTCCTCGACGTCCTCGAGGCCCACGGACAGCCGCACCGTGGACTCCGCGATGCCGACCGCGGCGCGCCCGGCCGGACCGAGCTTGCGGTGCGTGGTCGTCGCCGGGTGCGTGACGAGGGACTTCGCGTCGCCCAGGTTGTTCGAGATGTCGATGACCCGCAGCGCGTCGAGCACGGCGAACGTCGCGCGCTTCGCCTCGTCCGGCCCCGCGTCCTCCGGCACCCGCAGCCCGAACGTCACGACCGTCCCGCCGCCGTCCTGCTGCGCCCGCGCGAGGGCGTGCTGCGGGTGGGACGGCAGGTACGGGTAGCGCACGCCGGACACGGCGGGGTGCTCCTCCAGCCAGCCGGCCAGCGCGAAGGCGGACGCGGTCTGGTGGCGGACCCGCAGCGACAGCGTCTCCAGGCCCTTGAGCAGCACCCACGCGTTGAACGCGGACAGCGACGGCCCGGTGTTGCGGATCAGCGTCTGCACCGGTCCGTGCACGTACGCGTCGGTGCCGAGGATCGCCCCGCCGAGCACCCGCCCCTGCCCGTCGATGTGCTTGGTCGCCGAGTAGACGACCACGTCCGCGCCGAGCTCCAGGGGCCGCGACAGCACCGGGGTGGCGAACACGTTGTCGACGACGACGACCGCCCCGGCGGCGTGCGCGAGCCGGCTCACGGCGGCGATGTCGACGAGGTCCTGCATCGGGTTCGACGGGGTCTCGAAGAACACCACGTCGGCGGGGGTCGCGAGCGCCGCCTCCCACTGCTCCGGGACGTGCCCGTCCACGTAGTCGGTGCGCACGCCCCAGCCCGCGAGGATCTCGTCGAAGATCACCACGGAGGACCCGAACAGCGCCCGGGCGGCGACGACGCGCGACCCGGAGCGGACCAGGGCGGCGAGCGCCGTGAACACCGCGGACATGCCCGACGCGGTGGCGTAGCAGGCCTCGGCGCCCTCGAGCAGCCGCAGCCGCTCCTCGAACGTCGACACCGTCGGGTTGCCGTAGCGGGAGTACAGGAACCGGTCGGCCTCACCCGCGAACGCCGCCTCGGCGTCGGCGGCACGCTCGTACACGTAGCCCTGCGTGAGGAACAGCGCCTCGGACGTCTCCTGGAACCCGGACCGGACGGTGCCGCCGCGCACGGCGAGCGTGTCGGGGCGCAGCGACTCCCGGGGGAGCCGCTCGTCGCGCCAGTCGCCGGGTCCGGGGGCGGGCCTCACGCGTCCCGCCACGGCAGGCCGGCGGCGCGCCAGCCGGTGTGCCCGCGGCGCCCGTCGGGGCCGACGTCGCCCTCGAAGCCGGTCAGCACGTTGTACGCCGGGCCGAGGCCCGCGGCGGTCGCCGTCGTCGCGGCGGCCACCGACCGGACGCCCGAACGGCACAGGAACACCACCGGGCGCGGCTCGCCCGCGACGATCCCCGCGGCCGCGAGCCCGTCGAGGAACGCCGGGTTGGGGCGGCCGGTCCCGTCGGTCCACTCGACGAACGCGGTCCGCTCGTCGCCGTCGGCGAGCTCCGCGGTGTCCGGGACGCCGATCGTCTGCCACTCGCCCTCGGTGCGGACGTCCACGAGGACGGCGCGCGGGTCGGACGCGAGCAGGTCCCAGGCCTCCTGCGGGGTGAGGTCACCCGCGTACGGGGCGGTCACAGCGGCCGGACCTCGGCGCGCGCCGCCTCGGGCAGCACCACCGCCTGGGCGACCACCACCCGCTGGCCGTCGAAGGTCGCGGCGGGGCTGCCGTGCAGCACGTAGCCCTCGTCGAGGGCGGCGCTCACCCGCTCGCAGAACGTGCGGTCGTCCGGCCCGGTCAGCAGCCGGTAGCGCAGGCGGTCGTCGGTCGTCGTCATGCTCTCCTCCATCGGACCTGGCGGAAGCACCCTCGGCCGGCCCGTGCTCGTGGGAGCCCCGGGCCGCGGGTTGCTGCGGCGTCGACGAGCCAGATCTCTCGGCCGCTCTGGATGGTGCGGCGATGCTACGCCATGCCCCGGGCCCCCGGGGCGGGTGAGGCCGCACTGTGGACGACGGTTGACACCCGCGCGGACCGCGCCGCATCCTCGAGCGTAGGTCATGAGCGCCAGCGCGAAGCCCCGGCTCGCTGGCCGGCAACCCTCCCACCGCGGCGGGGTGCCCCGGGTGACGACCTGGCCGTCCACCGACCGGTGGCCGGCAAGCGCGGGGTCGCCCGGTCGGTGACCGGGCCCCCACCGAGATCCACCGGGGGTCCTCCCATGTCCGTCAGCACCCTGTCCTGCGCCACCGCCCTGCTGCCCGTGGTCGGGGGTGACACGCCCGTCCCGCTGGTCGACGGCCGGTCGGTGCCGTACGCCAACCTCGACTACGCCGCGTCCGCGCCCGCTCTGGAGGCGGTGGCCACCCGCGTCGTCGAGGTGCTGCCGCTGTACGCGTCGGTGCACCGCGGCGCCGGGTACCTGTCCCAGGTGTCGACCGCCCTGTACGAGGCGTCCCGCGCGGCGGTCGCCCGGTTCGCCGGCGCCCGGCCCGACGACGTCGCCGTCATCACCCGCAACACCACCGACGCGCTGAACCTGCTGGCCGGCTGCGTCCCGGAGGGCGGGCGCGTGCTCGTGCTGGACGTCGAGCACCACGCGAACCTGCTGCCCTGGGTGCGGTCCGTGCGCGGGTCGGGCCGGGTCGCGACGATCCTGCCGGTGGCGGCGACCGTCGCGGAGACGCTCGCGTCGCTCCGCGCGGAGCTCGCCCGGCAGCCGTACGCGCTCGTCACCGTGACCGGGGCCTCCAACGTGACCGGCGAGTCGCTGCCGCTGGCGTCCGTCGTCGCGCTCGCGCAGGAGGGCGGGGCGCGGGTCGCGGTCGACGGGGCGCAGCTCCTGCCGCACCGGGCGTTCTCGCTGGCGGAGTCGGGGGTCGACTACGTGGCGTTCTCCGGGCACAAGACGTACGCGCCGTTCGGCGCCGGCGCGCTCGTCGGCCGGCGCGACTGGCTGGACGCCGGCACGCCGTACCTCGCGGGCGGCGGCGCCGTCCGGGACGTGCGCACCGACCGCACGCTGTGGCAGCCGGCGCCCGCCCGGCACGAGGGCGGCTCCCCGAACGTGCTGGGCGCGGTGGCGCTCGCGGAGGCGTGCGACGCCCTGTCCGCCCTGCCCGAGGGCGCGCTGGCGGCGCACGAGTCGGCGCTGCGCGACCGGCTGCTCGACGGCCTCGCGGCGGTCCCCGGCGTGCGGGTGCTGCGGCTGTGGCCGGACTCCGCGGACCCGGTCGGCGTCGTGTCGTTCACCGTGGGGGAGCACGACCCGGGCCTCGTCGCCGCGTACCTCTCGGCCGAGCACGGGGTGGGCGTCCGCGACGGCCGGTTCTGCGCGCACCCGCTGCTGGCGCGCGTCGGCGTGACGGGCGGTGCGGTCCGGGCGTCGGTCGGGGTCGGGACGACGGCCGAGGTCGTGGACCGGCTGCTCGACGGCCTGCGCGCCTTCGTCGAGCACGGCCCGCGCGCCCGCTACGAGGTCGTCGACGGCTGCTGGGCGGTGGCCGACGACCCGCGTCCGCGGCCGGCGGTCACGGGCATCGAGTCCATCGCGGCGACGGCGGCGGCCGCGTGCGGCCCGGCCGTGGAGGACTGAGCCCCGTCAGTCCACCGTCACGCCGAGGTGCGCGGCGAGCACCTCGGACAGGTCCACGAGCTGCTCGCGGCTGATCGTCGTGCCCCGCAGGCCCGCGATCCCGTCGACGCCGGCGAGCTCGGCGCCCCGCAGGTCGGTGTCGCGGAGCTGGGCGCGGGTGACGTCGAGCCGGCCGACGCGGCAGTCCGCGAGCGTCACGCGGGCGGCGCGCACGCCCGCGAGGTCCAGGTCCCCGATCGTGCAGCCGGTGAACCGCAGGTCCTGCACCCGGGAGTCGCGCAGGTTGAGGTAGTCGATCTTGCCGCCCTCGACCGTCACCCGGTCCCAGGTGCCGCCGAACGCCTCGACGGCGCCGAACCGGCACCCCCGCAGCGCGACGTCCCGCCACGAGCCCCCGCGCGCCCGCACGGCGCCCGCCCGGCAGTCCGCGAGCGTGGTGTCGACGAGGCGCGCGTGGTCGAGGGTCGCGCCCTCCAGGTCGCAGCCCCGCAGCAGGCACTCGACGAGCCGGGCGCCCTCGCCGTCGGCACCGGAGAGGTCGAGGCCGTCGAGCAGCAGGCGGTCGTAGTCGCCCTCCGGCTCCCAGGTCCCGGTCCAGGGCTCCAGCACGTCCTCGCGGGGGGTGGTCATGCGCCCACCCTCCCACCCGCCACCCACAGCCCCACGCGCCCGCCCGCCCGCCCACTCGCCCGCCCGCCCCCTCCCGCGCACCCCCTCACGCCGAGATGCCAGGACACGCCCGGGATCCGGGCCGCAGCGCCCGCGTGTCCTGGACTCTCGACGCAGCACTCGCGCCCGCGCACGGAGCGCCCGCGCGCTCACGCCCAAGCCCGCGCTCAGCCGCTCACGTTCAGGCCCGCGCTCAGCCGCTCACGTTCAGGCCCGCGCTCAGCCGCTCACGCTCTGGCCCGCGCTCAGCCGCTCTTGCTCTGGCCCTCACGCCGAGATGCCAGGACACGCCCGGGATCCGGGCGGCAGCGCCCGCGTGTCCTGGACTTTCGGCGCGGCGCCCGCGCACGCGAGGGAGCGCCCGCGCGCTCACGCCCAAGCCCGCGCGCAGCCGCTCTTGCTCTGGCCCTCACGCCGCGATGCCAGGACACGCCCGGGATTCGGGCGGCGACGCCCGCGTGTCCTGGACTTTCGGCGCGGCGCCCGCGCACGGGAGGGAGCGCCCGCGCGCCCAGGCCCGCGCGCTCATGCTCAGGCCCGTGCGCTCACGCTCAGGCCTGCGATCAACCCTCCCCCTCTCGCCCTCATGCCGAGACGCCAGGACACGCCCGGGATTCGGGCGGCGACGCCCCCGTGTCCGGGACTTTCGGCGCGGCGCCCGCGCACGCGAGGGAGCGCCCGCGCGCACGGGAGGGAGCGCCCGCGCGCCCAGGCCCGCGCGCTCATGCTCAGGCCCGTGCGCTCACGCTCAGGCCTGCGATCAACCCTCCCCCTCTGGCCCTCATGCCGAGACGCCAGGACACGCCCGGGATTCCAGACGCGGCGTCCGCGTGTCCTGGACTCTCGGCGCGGTGCTCGCGCACGCGGGGGTCGGCGCGGGGCACGCGCACGGGAGGCAGCACGCACGCGCGCGGCCTGGCGTGCGGTCCCGTCAGCGCAGGGGGCGGACGTGCGAGACGAGGTGCAGCTTGCCTCGCTTCGCGTCCCAGGCGGTGACCGTCCAGCCCTCATCGGTCGGGGCGGTCCGCACCGACGGGGACGACGGCAGCAGCACCGGCGCGGCGAACTCGACGTCCCACGCGTACGCCGGCCCCCGCCGCGCCCCGACCGCGGCGAGCGCCCGGGCGGCGGTGTCCATGCCGTGGGCGATCGCCCGGGGGAACCCGAGCGCCCGCGCGGTGAGCGGGGACAGGTGGATGGGGTTCGCGTCGCCGGACACGGCGGCGTAGCGGCGGCCGGTGTCCGCGGCGAGCGCCCACCGGCCCGTGGGGACGGGGGGCTCGAACGGCGGTCGCGGCTCCTCCTCCGGGGCCTCGCCGGCGGCCCGGGACCCGACGGCGAGGTAGGTGGACACGCCGCGCCACGCGGGCGGGTCGACGTCCGGCCCGCCCGCCGGCCGGACCTCGGTCACCAGGTCGACCTGCGCGCCGCGGCGGTGCGGCCGCAGGTCCTGCGCCCACGCCCGGATGTGGAGCGCGTCCCCGACGTGCAGCGGCGCGCGCTGCACGACGCGGTTCGCCAGGTGGACCATGCCGAGCGCGGGCAGCGGGAACTCCGGCCGCACGACGAGGGCGATGGCCACGGGGAACGCGAGCACGTGCGCGTACCCGGCGGGCAGCTCGTCCGTCGCGGGCTCGCCCACGTGGTGCTGGTACGCCGTCAGGTGGTCGACGTCCGGCCGGACGCCGCGCAGCAGGTGCTCGACGGCGGGCAGCGCGGCGACGCCCCCCGACGCGCCTCCGCCCCCCGACGCGCGCCCGCCCCCGGACGCGCCCCCGCCGAGCCGCCCCCGCACCGCCGACGCCCCGGCCCGGGCGTACAGCGCCCCCAGCCGGGGCACGGTGCCGAGCTCGACCGGGCGTCGCGCGCCGGCGGTGGTGGCCGCCGTCACCGGCCCACCATGCTCTGCCCGCACACCCGCAGCACCTGCCCGACGACGCCGCCGGCCGGCGGGGACGCGAGGAACGCGACCGCCTCGGCGACGTCGACCGGCAGCCCGCCCTGCTGCAGCGAGGACAGCCGCCGCGCGACCTGCCGGGTGAGGGCGGGCATCCGGGCGGTCATGTCGGTCTCGATGAACCCGGGCGCGACCGCGTTCGCCGTGCCGCCGAACGCCGCGAGCAGGGGCGCGGTGGCCTGGACCATGCCGATCACGCCGCCCTTGGACGCGGCGTAGTTGGTCTGGCCGCGGTTGCCGGCGATGCCGGAGGTGGACGCGAGCGACACGATCCGGGGGGCGTCGGCGAAGTCGCCGGAGGTCAGCAGCGCCTCGTTGATGCGGAGCTGGGCCGCGACGTTCACGGCGATGACGGACTCCCAGCGGTCGGGCGTCATGTTGGCGAGCAGCTTGTCCCGCGTGATCCCGGCGTTGTGCACGACGACGTCGAGCCGGCCGTGCCGGGCCAGCGCGTGCTCGAGGATCCGCGCCCCGGCGTCCTCGGCGGTGACGTCGAGCTGCAGCGCGGTCCCGCGCACGCGGTTGGCGACGGCCGCCAGCGCCTCGCCGGCGGCGGGGACGTCCACCGCCACGACGGTCGCGCCGTCCCGGGCGAGCGTCGTGGTGATGGCCTCGCCGATGCCGCGGGCGGCGCCGGTGACGACGGCGACGCGCCCGGCGAGCGGCTGGTCCCAGTCGGCGGGCAGCGTGCCGGCGTCGGAGTCGACCGCGAGGAGCTGGCCGTCGACGTACGCCGACCGCGCGGACAGCAGGAACCGCAGCGCGCCGAGGGCGGCCGGGGCGGTGACGGGCACACCGTCCGCGACGACCACGCCGTTGGCGGTCGCGCCGGCGCGCAGCTCCTTGGCCACGGAGCGCAGCGCACCGTCCACGCCCTGCCGGGCGGCGGCGACCGCCGGTGCCTGGTCGGGGGTGGCGGGCCGGGAGACCGTCACGACGCGGCCGTGCGGGGTGAGCGTCCGCAGCACGGGCGCGAGGGCGAGCAGCGGGCCGGCGAGCGCCTCGGGGTGCGTGACCTCGCTGAGCGCGAGCACGACCGCCGCGAACCGGGTGCCCTCGGTGGCGTGCCGCCGGACGTCGAGGTCCCAGCCCTTGTGGTCGGCCGACGTCCCGGCGAGCAGGCGGGCGAGCGCGTCGGCGTCCGGCCCCTCGCCGAGCACGAGCACCGGCCCGTCGACGAGCGGGGCCCCGGCGCGGTACCGGTGCAGGCGCGCGGGACGCGGCAGGCCGAGCTGCTTCGCGATCTTCGCGGTGAGCCCGTCGTTGACGAGGTCGAGGTAGCGGTCGGTCGTCATCACACCGCCTCCAGGATCGCGGCGACGCCGAGGCCGCCGGCGGCGCACACGGACACCAGGGCCCGCACCGGCCGGTCCTCGCCGGCGGCCAGCAGCTCGGCGCGACGGCGGTGGAGCTGCTGGGCGGTCGTCGCGACGATCCGCCCGCCGGTGGCGGCGAACGGGTGCCCGGCCGCGAGCGAGGACCCGTGCACGTTGAGCCGGTCGCGGTCGACGGAGCCCAGCGCGTCGTCCAGCCCGAGGCGCGTGAGGCAGAACTCCTTGTCCTCCCACGCGGCGAGGGTGCTGAGCACCGTGGCGGCGAAGGCCTCGTGGATCTCCACGTAGTCGAGGTCGGCGAGCGTCAGCCCCTGCCGGGCGAGCAGCCGCGGCACCGCGAACACCGGCGCCATGAGCAGCCCGTCCTCGCCGTGCACGAAGTCGACGGCGGCGGTCTCGGCGTCGACGACGGCGGCGAGCGGGGTCAGTCCGCGCTCGCGGGCCCAGTCCTCGGAGGCCAGCAGCACGGTGGACGCGCCGTCGGTGAGCGGCGTGGAGTTGCCGGCGGTCATCGTCGCCGGGGTGTCGAGCCGGGTGCCGAACACCGGCTTGAGCGAACCGAGCTTCTCGAGCGAGGTGTCGGGCCGCAGGTTCTGGTCGCGGACCAGCCCGCGGTACGGCGTCACGAGGTCGTCGAAGAACCCGGCGTCGTAGGCCGCCGCGAGCCGCTGGTGGCTGGCGAGCGCGAGCTCGTCCTGCGCGGCGCGGGTGATGCCCCACTGCGCCGTCGTGAGCGCCTGGTGCTCGCCCATCGACAGGCCGGTGCGCGGCTCGTCGGTGCGCGGGGTGACGGGCTTGAGGTCCCCGGGGCGCAGCGCGGCGGCGGCCTTGAGCCGCTGGGGGACGGACCGCGCCCGGGCGAGCGTCAGCAGCGTGCGGCGCAGCCCCTCGCTGACGGTGATCGGGACGTCGGACGCGGTGTCGACGCCGCCCGCGATGCCGGACTCGACCTGCCCGAGCCGGATCTTGTTCGCCACCGACACGACGGCCTCGAGGCCGGTCGCGCAGGCCTGCTGCAGGTCGTAGGCGGGCGTGCGCGCCGACAGCGGTGACCCGAGCACGGCCTCGCGGGTGAGGTTGAAGTCGCGGCTGTGCTTGAGGACGGCGCCGGCCACCACCTCCCCGAGCACCTCGTCCTGGAGGCCGTAGCGCGCGACGAGCCCGTCGAGCGCCGCGGTGAGCATGTCGAGGTTGCCGACCCGCGCGTACCGCCCGCCGGAGCGGGCGAACGGGATCCGGTTGCCGCCGACCACCACGGCGCGGCGCGTGGCCGGCGTCGGGGTCGTGCTGGGCGTGGCTGCCATGTGGGGGTCCTCCCGCATCGTCGTCGATGTCGTGCTGCCGGAAACGCCGTCGGATCGGGACTTCCGTCCCTTGCGTCGTGCCCGAAACCCACAGTACCTGATACCGTCGGTTCTGTGAGCCCCATCACACGGGACCCGTCGACGCCGACGGGCACGCGGCCCGCCGCCGACCGGTCCGGCACCGACGCCGGGCCCGCCCCCGCGCGCACCGACGACGGCCGCTCCACCCGCTGGGAGGACCACCGCGAGGCCCGGCGCGCCGAGCTCGTGCGGGTCGCCCGCCGGGTCGTCCACCACACCGGGCCGGACGTCTCGATGGAGGACATCGCGTCGGCTGCCGGGACGTCCAAGTCGATCGTGTACCGGTACTTCACCGACAAGGACGGCCTGCAGCTCGCCGTCGCCGCGGCCGTGGTCGCCGACATCCGCGCCGCCCTCGACGCCGTGGCCGCCGACGCGTCCACGCCCCGCGACGCCCTGCGGGGCATGGTCGACACCTACCTCGCGATGATCGAGGGCTCGCCGCACGTGTACGCGTTCGTCACCCGCGGCGGGTCGGTCGGGGCGTTCCTCGACTCGGTGACCGAGCTCGTGGCGGCCCCGTTCGTGCGGGCCCTCGGCGGCGACGACGGACCTGCCGCGCCCGACGCCGCGTGGGCCCGGCTGTGGGCGTCCGGGGCCGTCGGGTTCGTGCGGGGAGCGGGGGAGAGCTGGCTCGCGTCCCGCGGGGCCGCGGGTGCGGCCGACGCCGCGCCCGACGACCGCCAGGAGGTCGCCGCCCGCGTCGCCGCGTGGCTGTGGGCCGGCCCGGTCGGCGTCCTGACCCGCACCGCCCGCGCCGCCGGTGCCGCACCCGGCACCGCCGACCCGTCCCGCGTCGACGACGACGCACCGACACCAGGGGAGCACCGATGACCACCACCGCGCCCCGGCCCTCCGCCGGACCCGCGACCCGCCCCACCGCCACCGTGCGCCCGTCCGGCGCCGGCCACGCGCCGACCCCGGACGGCAGCGACGCGCACGTGGACGTCGCCGCGCTCACCGACGTGCTGCTCGGCCGCTACGCCGACCTGCGCCGCGGCGCCCGGGCGGTGGTCGCCGACCCGCGGTTCCAGCGGGTGGAGGGGCTGCCCGTCGCCGACCACCGCACCCGCGTGCTCGAGCAGCTCCGGCTGCTGGCCTCGGAGGGTGACGTGCTGCGGGCGTTCCCGACGGCGCTCGGGGGAGCGGACGACCACGGCGGCTCGCTCGCCCGGTTCGAGGAGCTCGTCGCGGCCGACCCGTCGCTGCAGATCAAGGCCGGCGTGCAGTGGGGGCTGTACGCGTCCGCGATCCTGCACCTCGGCACGCAGCGCCACCACGAGCGGCTGCTGCCCGGGGCCATGTCGGTCGACGTGCCCGGCGCGTTCGCGATGACGGAGACCGGCCACGGCTCGGACGTCGCGAGCATCGCCACGACCGCGACGTACGACCCGGCGGCGCAGGAGTTCGTCCTGCACACCCCGTACCGCGCGGCGTGGAAGGACTACCTCGGCAACGCGGGGCAGCACGGCACCGCGGCCGTCGTGTTCGCGCACCTCGTCTCCCAGGGCCCGGCGGACCCGCGCCCGGTCGACCACGGCGTGCACGCGTTCCACGTCCCCATCCGGGATGCCGCGACCGGGGAGTTCCTCCCGGGCGTCGGCGGGGAGGACGACGGGTTGAAGGGCGGCCTCAACGGCATCGACAACGGCCGCCTCTGGTTCGACCACGTGCGCGTGCCGCGCGAGGACCTGCTCGACCGGTACGGCGCGGTGGCGGAGGACGGCACCTACACCTCCCCGATCGCCAGCCCGGGCCGGCGGTTCTTCACGATGCTCGGGACGCTGGTGCAGGGCCGGGTGTCCCTGGACGGCGCGGCCGTCAACGCCGCGAAGCTCGGGCTGGTCGTCGCGGTGACCTACGGCAACCAGCGCCGGCAGTTCGCCGGTGCGTCGCCGACCGACGAGGTGGTGCTGCTCGACTACGCCGAGCACCGCCGCCGGCTGCTCCCGCTGCTCGCCGAGACGTACGCGGCGACCTTCGCGCACGAGCACCTGCTCGCCGCGTTCGACGACGTGTTCTCCGGCCGCGACGACACCCCGGACTCCCGCGAGGAGCTCGAGACGCTGGCGGCCGCCCTCAAGCCGACGTCGACGTGGCACGCGCTGCGGACCCTCCAGACCTGCCGCGAGGCGTGCGGCGGCGCGGGGTTCCTCACGGCGAACCGGCTCACGTCGCTGCGCGCCGACCTCGACGTGTACGTGACGTTCGAGGGCGACAACACCGTGCTCTACCAGCTCGTCGGCAAGCGGCTGCTCGCCCGGTACGGCCAGCAGGTCGGCGGCGACCCGGCCGTGCTCGCCCGCCTCGTCGCCGGCAAGGCGGCCGACGCGGCACTGCACCGGATGCCCCTGGCGCGCGCCGCGCAGACCCTCGTCGACGCCGGCGACGCGCGCCGCTCCGCGGGGCAGCTGCGGGACCCGCACACCCAGCGGTCCCTGCTCGCCGACCGGGTCGCCACGATGGTCGCGGAGCTCGCGCAGGCGCTGCGCCCCGCCCGGCGGGCGGCCCCCGAGGTCGCCGCGCAGCTGTTCGACGCCCACCAGCACGAGCTCGTCGAGGCGGCGCGCGCCCACGCGGAGCTGCTCCAGTGGGAGGCGTTCACCCGCGCGCTCGACACCGTGCCGGACGCCGGCACCCGCCAGGTGCTCACGTGGCTGCGCGACCTGTTCGGCCTGACGGTGATCGAGCGGAACCTCGCCTGGTACCTCGTGAACGGCCGGCTGTCCGCCGGACGCGCCCGCACGGTCACGTCCTACATCGAGCGTCTCCTGCTCCGGCTGCGGCCCCACGCGCAGGACCTGGTCGACGCGTTCGGGTACGGCCCCGAGCACGTCCGGGCCGAGATCGCGTCCGGCGCCGAGGCGGTGCGGCAGGCCGAGGCCCGCGAGGCCCAGCGCGCGGCGCGGGCGGCCGGGACGGAGCCGGTGCCGGAGCCCAAGCCGGCGCGCTGAGGCGCGGGCCCCCGGCCGAGGACGTCGAGCGGCCACGACCCGGGGTCGGGGTGAGCGGGCGGGCCCGCGGTGGCAGCCTGCTCAGGCACGACGTCGCGGTCGTGGCCTCGGCGCGCACTGGCCGTCGGGTGCTGCGGCGCCCCGGGCGGCGTCGGCGCCGGTCAGAGAGGATCGTCGTGCGGCCGGCCCTGTGCCGCCGGGACGCCGCTCTGTGGCGGACGACCGGGCTGGCGGTGGTCGTCGGGCTCGTCGCTGGGGCGTTTGTCGTACCGCAGCCGCAGCCGCAGCCGCAGCCGCAGCCGCAGCCGCAGCCGCAGCCGCGGCACGGAGCGGGGCCACCTCGTGTCCGTCGGCGCGTCCGCGGGGCTCGCCGCGGCGTTCAACGGGCCGCTGTCGGGGGCGGCCTTCGCGCTCGAGGAGCTGCAACGAGGTGTTCGTGCTGCGGCCCGTGCTGGACCTCGGGGCCCCGGGCGTGCTCCCGCTCACGCAGTGCCCGTGGTTGCTGCTGCTCGGTCCGGTGACGGGGGTGTTCATGCCTTTGCTCGCGATCGGCGCGCTGACGGGCGCCCTCGTCGGGCCTGCTGACCGGCCGCACCTGGGCAGTGCGACCGCTTGAGTTGCACCAGTCCCCAATCGCTGAGCGAAACGCCCACGTGGAAGTGCAGAGCGTTGTAGCGTTGCAAAAAGCGGAGGGATACGCCCGCCGCTGACCACGATGTTTGTCGCCAGGGGGCCATTCATGAATCGCGTCACCACTCGTCTCCGTTCCAGCATCGCTGCACTCGTCCTCGCCGCCGCGACAGTGTTCGTCGCCGCCTCGCCGGCTTCGGCCGCGCTGCCGTCCGGCTGTGCGCTCTACCCTTCGGCGCCCTACACGAGCGGCACGCGGATCTACTTCTCGGCGACCGCCACTTGCGGCGCGTCGAACCCGGTGATCTCCAGGGTTGAGGCTGCGCTTCAGCGCAGCGGCACCACTGTCGCCAACGTGATCCAGACAAGCAGCGGTACCACCACCCTCCGCGCCTCGGGGTCCTCCGGGTGCCCTGCCGGCACGTACCGGACATATGCCTGGGCGAATGACAAGAACACGAACGCCACTGAAGGGGGCTCCGCGTACAAGTCTCTGTCCTGCTGATGCCGACCTCGCGCGCGCCCCGGGGTCGCGCTCCACGGACCACCGGGTGGGGCCTCGCGGTCGCCCTCGTCCTGCTCGCCGGCTGCTCAGGCACCGCAGCTCCGGACGGTCCTGCTCCTGGCCCGTCCTACTCCGCGGGTCCCATCACGGAGGCGCAGTACGTCGCGATCGTCCGTGCGGTCCACGCCTGCATGGTGGACAAGGGCTACGACGTCGAGGATGTGAGCCGGCGGACGGACGGCGTGACCTACGGGTTCCAGTTCTCGGGGTCCGGCACGGGGAGCGGGTCGCTCTCCGGGCAGCAGGACCTGGTGGAGTGCGAGGAGCGCTACGGCCTCATGGCGGCGGAGATCGCGTTCCAGGACCAGGTGGCGTTGTCGGGCGCGGAGCGGGAAGCCGTCTACGGGCAGCTCATCGCCTGCCTCGACGCCGCGGGTGTCACCGGGATCACGTCGGCCTCGACGGCGCTCGACGTGGGCGCGGCGATCGAGTCGCTCGAGCGGTCCGGTGCCGACGTCTCCGCCGCGACCACCTGCTGGACCCAGTACTCGACCCAGCTCTTCGGGTCCCTGGGGTGAGGCGGGCCCGCGCCTACGAGGTCGCCGTCGTCGTGCTCGTGGCAGCGGCCGTCCTCGCTGTGTGGCTGCTGACCCGCGGGGCCTCGCAGGCGCTCGCCGAGCTCGACCCCGACCCGGTACCGGTGGCCGCCCCGGTGACGTCCGCGGATCTCGACTTCGCCGCGGACGGCACGCTCACCGCGACGCTCGGTCCCGGCCCGGACGTCCTCGCCTCGGCGCTCGCGGGGACGGTGACGTCGGTGTCCGCGGCGCCGGGGTCCGAGCTGGCGGCGGGCGCTCCCGTGTACGCGGTCGACGGTGTGCCGGTCGTCGGCTACGCGGGAGAGACCGTGCTGTACCGAGCCCTGCGGATCGGTGACGAGGGTGACGACGTGCGGGTCGCGCAGGGTCTGCTCGCGTCGCTGACCGGACGGGAGATGGGACAGGACGGCCGGTTCGGTGCGAGCACCGCCGCGGCGGTCCGGGCGTACGAGCGCTCGCTCGGGGTCGCCGAACCCACCGGGGAGCTGCGGCCGGAGTGGTTCACGCGCCTGCCTGTCGTCCCCTTCGTGGTCGACGCCGTCGCGGTGCAGCCCGGCCAACCCGCCCCCGCCGCCGGCGAGCCCGTCGCGACGGCGGCCGCCACCGCGACCGCGTACGAGGTCGACTCAGGGGCCTCGGGGCCGCCAGGTGACTACGTCTTCGTCACCCCGACCGGTGAGGTCCCGGTGATCCGGGCGGAGGACGGGAGCTGGTCGGTCGCGGACGACGCGGCCGCCTTGCGCCTGGTGCTGGCGAGCCCCGCCGCCGACGGCGCCGTGACCGTCAGCGGCCGGGTCCGCCTCACGACGGCGGAGCCGGGGCAGTCCGTGCCGGGGGCGGCTGTCGTCACCGACGCGTCGGGCGCCACGTGCGTGGTCGACGCGACGGCGGAGGCGGCCGTGCCCGTGGTGGTCGTCGGCGCGGGGGTCGACGGGACCGCGCGCATCCGGCCCACGCTCGACGCCGACGCCACGGTGCTGGTGAACCCGTCGGTGGTCGTGGGGGACGTCACGTGTCCCTCCGGCTGACGCGGATCGGCGTGACCTACCCGGGGACCAGCCGCCCCGTCCTCGTCGATCTCGACCTCGACGTCCCGACCGGCACCTCGCTCGCGCTCATGGGGCCCTCGGGGACGGGCAAGTCCACCGCGCTCGCGGTCGCGGGTCTGCTGCTCGCGCCGAGCACGGGCGAGGTGCGGATCAACGGACGGACGCGCACCGTCCGGGACGCGCCGGAGGTCCTGCGCCGCGAGGTCGCGTGGGTGCTCCAGACGGTGAACCTGCTGCCGCGCCGCACTGCGGTCGACAACGTCGTGCTGCCCGCTCTCGCCGCCGGTCGCCGCCGGGCCGACGCCTACGGCGAGGCGGTCGCCCTGCTGCACCGCGTCGGCGTCGAGGACCCGGGCCAGGTGGCCCGGACGCTGTCCGGGGGGCAGGCGCAGCGGGTCGGGGTCGCTCGCGCGCTCGCGGCCCGGCCGAGCGTGATCGTCGCCGACGAGCCGACGGCCAACCTCGACGCCGCGACGGGGCGGGACGTCGCCCGGGCGTTGCTGGACGCCGCCGCGGGCACGACGGTGCTGCTCGCCACGCACGACCGGGCCGTCGCCGCGATGGCGGACGCCGTCGTCGAGCTCGAGCCGCCCGAGGAGGCCCGGCGTGTGGCGTCCTGACGAGCTGGCGGTCGAGGCGCGACGCAACCTCGGGCCGACGCACGCCGTGCTCGGCGTGCTCAGCACCCTCGTGACGGGGGCGGTGGTCGCGCTGCTGCTGATCCAGGGCAGCGCGGCCCTCGACCAGGAGTCGGCGCGCCGGGCGGCGGGTGCGTCGGTGTGGACCGCGACAGCTGCGGACCCGGCGACCCCACTCGACGGTGCCGCGTGCACCCGGCTCTCGGGCCTGGCCGGCGTCGCGGTGTCGGGCGGTGTGGCCGCCGAGCCGCCGACGGACCTGCGGGCGTTCCCCGGGGGGTCGCCGCTCCCGGTGACCGGTCTCACGGGCGGTGCGGCGCAGGTCTTCGTCCCGTCCGCCCCGTGGGCGGAGTCGACCGTCGGCGACGAGCTGGCCGCGCTCGGCGAGGTCGGCCCGGGCAGCTGGTTGGTCGACGCCTCGGGGGAGCGGGTGGTGCAGGTGACGGCTGTGCTCGGTGACGCCCCGGCCAGCTCGCTGTCCTCCGGGCTGACGGTGCCGGTGGCCTCGGACGCCCCGTTGGCCGCGTGCTGGGTGCGGATGGTGCCCGGGGCGGCGGGTCTGGGGGACGACGTCCTGACCGGGGCGTACCCCGGTGGCGTCGCCGCCGTCGCGCCGTACCTCCGTGAGCAGCCCGGCGTCCTGACGCCGGTCGAACGGTGGCGCTCGACCGTCGGCACGCAGCCCTGGGCGGTCGGCGGGGCGGTCATCGCGGTGACGGCGCTGCTCGCGCTGTGGGCCCGGCGCGCGGAGCTCGCCGTGTACCGGGCGTTCGGCACGCCGCGCGGTGTGGTCGTGGCGCTCGCCGCTGCCGAGCTCGTGCTCGTCCTGGTGCCGGCGACAGCGGCGGGCGTGGTGCTCGGTGCCCTGGCGCAGGCGGTGGTCGCCGGGACCGGGGCGTCGTGGGAGCTCGCGGGGACTGCCGTCGCCCAGGCGTGCGCCGCGGCGCTCGCGGGGCTCGTGCTCACGGTGCTGCTCGCGCCGCTGACCGTGCGGCAGGGACTGACGGACACGCTGCGGGACCGGTGACGCGACCGTCCGGGGCGGGGGCGGCCCGGGCGGTCGACCCGGGCGGATCGCCCCGGGCGGGAGCAGGGTGGACGCTCGTCGCCCACGAGACGGCGGCCGTCGACGCGGTCGGCGCCCGGGTCGGTGCGACACGGGCGTCCGCCATGTGGGTCGGGGGTGCGACCGGGCGCTCCGCGGGGTGACCATCGCCGGGTGACCTCACCGCGTGTCGTCGTGCTGCACGGCTACCAGGCCGACCCGGGCGCCCACTGGTTCGGCTGGCTCGCCGCGGACCTCGCCCCGGACGGCGTCGAGGTGAGCGTGCCCGCGCTCCCCGACCCGCACGCGCCCGACCCGGACGCCTGGGTCGCCGCCGCGCGCACCGCGATCGGCACGCCGGACGAGCGGACCGTCGTCGTCGGGCACAGCCTCGGGTGCATCACGGCCCTGCAGGCCCTGTCCGCGACACCGGGCGCGTGGCGGCTGGGCGGGCTGGTGCTCGCCTCGGGGTTCGACGCGCCGCCGCCCGCCGTGCCGGAGGTCGCGGCGTTCACGGCGACGGTCCCGGACCACGCCCGGGTCGTGGCGTCGACGGCCGCGCGGCACGTGGTCGGGTCCGACGACGACGCGATCGTCGACCCGGCGCTCACCCGGGCGCTCGCGGAGCGGCTGGACGCCACGTACGACGTCGTCCCGGGTGGCGGGCACCTGCTGGCGCGCGAGGGGTTCACGACCCTGCCGGTGGTGCGCGACCGGGTCCGGGCCGCGCTGGGTCTGCCCGCGCGCTGACCCGGGTCGCGCTCGGTCCCGACGCGCACGCCGCCTGCGCGCGCCCCTGCGCTCGCTCCGCCGCGAGAGGTCGGCAACCGGGGGTCCGGGCGCCCGGGGACGACCGTCTCCTGGCCTCTCGACCTGCGCTCGCGGGGTCCCGGACGTGCGGGCGGGGTCGCGGACGCGCGCTCGCGGGGTCGCGGACGTGCGCTCGCGCGCTCGTGTCAGGCGGGGAGCTGCGGCACCGCGGCGAGCAGCCGCCGCGTGTACGCCTCCCGCGGCTCCGCGAGCACGGACGCCGTCGCGCCCTCCTCCACGACCCGGCCGTGGTGCAGCACGACGGTCTGCTCGCACAGCCGCCCGACGACCGCGATGTCGTGCGACACCAGCACCAGCGTCAGCCCCTGCTCGGCGGCGAGCCGCTGCAGCAGCTCGACGACCTGCCCGCGCACCGACACGTCGAGCGCCGACACCGGCTCGTCCGCGACCAGCACCGACGGCGACGGGGCGAGCGCACGGGCGATCGCGATCCGCTGCCGCTGCCCGCCGGAGAACTGCGCCGGGTACCGGGAGACCACGTCCGGGTCGAGGCCCACCGCCGCCAGGACCTCCGCGACGCGCGCGCGGTGGTCGCCGGGGACGCGCAGCGAGCGCAGCGGCTCGGCGACGACGGCCCCGATCCGCATCCGCGGGTCGAGCGAGGAGCGGGGGTCCTGGAACACCGGCTGCACGTCGGCACGCAGCCGGCGCAGCAGCGCCCGGTCGCGGCGGTCGAGGGTCTCGCCGCGGTAGCGCACGACGCCGGACGTCGGGGAGTCCAGGCCGAGCAGCTGCCGCAGCAGCGTCGACTTGCCGGAGCCGGACTCGCCGACGATGCCGATGCTGCGGCCCGCCTCGACGCGCACGGACACGCCGTCCAGCGCGCGGGTGGTCCCGCCGAACACGCGGGTGACGTCGGCGGCCTCGAGCAGCGGGGCGGTCACGGGGTGCTCCTGTCGGGGCCGGCGGTGCCGGCAGGGCCGGCGGTGACGGTGTCGTCGGCGGACTCGGTGGGCCCGGCGGACTCGGCGGACTCGGCGGCCTCGGCGCGCGCGGCCGCGCCCGACCCCGGCAGCCCCGTCACCGCCCGGGCGGCGGCCACCAGCTCCCGCGTGTACGCGGCCTCCCCGCCGGCGAGCGCCGCGGCGACCGACGTGTGCTCGACCACCCGGCCCTCGCGCATGACGACGAGGTCCCGGGCGACGCGGGCGACCACGGGCAGGTCGTGCGAGACGAGCACCAGCGCCACGCCGGTGCGGTCCACGAGGTCGTCCAGCAGGTCGAGCACCTCGGCCTGCACGGTGACGTCGAGCGCGGTGGTCGGCTCGTCGGCCAGCAGCACGCGCGGCTCGCAGGCCAGGGCCGTCGCCAGCGCGACGCGCTGCCGCTGCCCGCCGGACAGCTGCCACGGGTAGGAGCCGAGGATGCGCTCGGTGTCGTCGAGGTGCACGAGCCGGGCGAGCCGGGCGGCCTCCTCGCGCGCCGCCGCCCCACGCAGCCCGCGGTGCAGCCGCAGCGGCCCGGTGATCTGGCGGCCGACGGTCATCAGGGGGTCGAGCGCGGTCAGCGGCTCCTGGAACACCATCGCCACCTGGGCGCCCCGCACCCGCGCGAGCCGCCGCGGCGGCAGCGCGAGCAGGTCCTCGCCGTCCAGCAGCACGCGGCCCGTGGCGCGCATGCCGTCGGGCAGCAGGCCGAGCACCGCCAGGGCGGTCAGCGACTTGCCCGAGCCGGACTCGCCGACCACGCCGAGCCGGCCGCCGGCGGGCAGCGACCAGGTCACGCCGTCGAGCAGGCGGCGGCCCGTCGACGTGGTGACGGTGAGGTCCTCGACGGAGAGCAGGGGCGCGGCGGTCCGTGCGGGGGCGGTCGCGGCGTGGGGCGCGGTCACCGGTCACCTCGCAGGCTCGGGTCGGTGCGTTCCCGGATGCCGTCGCCCAGCAGGTTCAGGCCGAGCACGGTCACGACGATCGCGAGGCCGGGCAGGATCGCGCCCCACGGCTGCACCAGCATCGTGGACTGCGCCTCGTGCAGCAGCCGGCCCCAGGACGCGTTGGGCGGCGGGGCGCCGAGCCCGAGGTAGGACAGGGATGCCTCCGCGAGCACCGCGCCGCCGCCGAGCAGCATGAGCTGGACGAGCAGCGTCGGCCAGACGTTCGGCACGACGTGCCGGCCCACGGTGCCCCACCAGCCGGTGCCGGCGGCGTGCGCGGCGGTGACGTAGTCCTCGCGCAGCACGCGCGCGACGTTGACCCGCGTGACCCGGGCGATGACGGCGGACCCGGAGATGCCGATCGCCCAGATCGCCGACGACAGGGACGCGCCCCGCACGGTGACGATGAGCATCGCGAGCAGCAGGGTCGGGAAGGCGATGAGCAGGTCGACGCCGGCCAGCAGGGTGACGTCGACCCAGCGCCGGGTCGCACCGGCGAGGACTCCGACGGTCACGCCGAGCACCCCGGCGACCAGCATCGACGCGGCGGCGACGACCAGGGCGTTGCCGGCGCCGGTCATGAGCTGGCTCAGCAGGTCGCGGCCCAGGCGGTCGGTGCCGCCCCAGTGCGCGGCGCTCGGGCCGGCGAGGCGCGCGCCGGTGCCGGTGTCGTCCAGCGCGTACGGGGTCCAGACCAGCGAGACGAGGCCGACGAGGGCGACGACGCCGACCAGGACGGCGCCGGCCACGAGGGACGGCGGGAGCCGGCGGGCGCGGCGGGCGGCCGGATCGGCGGCGACGCCGGGCAGGGCCGCGCCGGCCGCCGTCGTCGGGGTGGCGAGCTCGGTCACGCCGCGACCTCCTTCGTCAGCCGCAGCCGCGGGTCGATCGCCCGCTGCCCCAGGTCGACGAGGGTGTTCGTCACCAGCACCACCGCGGTGAGCAGCAGCACCAGCGCCTGCACCACCGGCAGGTCGCGCGAGGTCACGGAGTCGAGCAGCAGCGTGCCGAGCCCGGGCAGCGCGAACACGTTCTCGATGACGACCGCCCCGAGCAGGGACGTCGCGAGCTCGATGCCGAGGATCGCCACGACGGGCACCGCGGCGTTCCGCAGGCCGTGCCGGGCGAGCGCGTGCCACCGCCCGTACCCGAGCGCGCGGGCGGTGCGCAGGTAGTCCTGGTCGAGGACGTCGAGCGTGGCCGAGCGCACGTACCGGACCATGACGGCCGACATCGCGATCGCCACGGTCACGACCGGCAGCACGAGCGCCCGCACCGCGGCCGCCGGGTCCTCCCAGCCGGTCCGCGGGAAGCCCCCGGCCGGCAGCACGCCGAGCCGCAGGGCGAACACCAGCACCAGCAGCACGCCGACCCAGAACACGGGCACGGCCACGCCGAGCTGGGACACCGCCGACACCGCGACCCCGACGGGCCCGTGCCGGTGCACCGCGGCGATCACGCCGAGGGGCACCGACACGAGCACCGCGAGGACGAACGCCGCGACGCTGAGCGGCACGGTGATGGGCAGCTTCTGCGTGATCAGGTCGGCCACGGGGAGCCTCGACACGAAGGACGTGCCGAGGTCCCCGCGGACCACCTGTCCGAGCCACTGCACGTACTGCGTCACCACCGGCTGGTCCGTCCCGAGCTCCGAGCGGAGCTGGTCGAGCTGGTCCGTGGTGGTGCCCACGCCCAGGGTGGCGCCCGCGGCGTCGCCCGGCAGCAGCCGGAGCACGACGAACACGACGACGCTCGCTCCGGCGAGGGAGATCAGCAGCGAGCCGATCCGCAGCAGTGCGAGGCGCACGGTCTCAGGACTCCCGGACGATGTCGGCGACGTAGAACGACTCGGTCACCTGGTCGACGGGGAAGCCCGTGACGTCGGCCCGGGCGACGCGGATCTGCGGGTCCAGGTACAGCCAGGCGGACGCCGCCTCCTCGCCGATGGTCTCGTTGACCTGCGTCAGCAGGTCGACCTGCTCGGCCTCGGTGGCCGCCTCGTCGGCCTGGGTGACCCACTCCTGCACCTGCGGGTTGTCGTAGCCCCAGTAGAAGTCGGGGTTCGCGTACCAGAGCACGTCGCGCGGGTTCACGTGGCCCATGAGGGTCGTCTGGAAGTCGTGGTCCGTGTAGACCTTCTGGTACCAGGTGGCGTCGTCGATGGGGTTCGGCGTCAGGGTGACGCCCACGGCGGCGAGGTTCTTGGTGAGCAGCGCGAGGATCGCCTCGGTGGTGTCGTCCGGGATGTAGTCCACGGAGATCTCCAGGTCGCTCACGCCCGCCTCGGCCAGCAGCGCCTCGGCGGCGTCCGGGTCGTACGCGTGCACGTCGGCCTGGTCGACGAACCACGGGTCGGTCGGCGGGACCATCGACCCGATGACCTGGCCGTAGCCGTCCCACACCGCCGACAGGATCGCCTCACGGTCGATGGCCTTGTAGAGCGCCTGGCGGACGCGGACGTCGCTGAACGGCGCCTCGCGGTCGTTGAACGCCCACAGCTGCTTGGTGGTCGAGGTGCCCTCGGTGATCGTGAAGTCCGGGTTGTCCTGGAACTGCACGAGCTGGTCCGGGGAGTCCTCCGCGATGACGAGGTCCAGGTCGCCGGTGAGCAGCGCGTTGTTCAGCGCGGTGGTGTCCTGGAAGAACCGGAACGTCACGCCGGCGTTCTTCGCGGGCTCGCCCCAGTAGCCGTCGTACCTCTCGATGGTGAGGTGGTCGCCCTGCACCCACTCGACGAACCGGTAGGGGCCGGTGCCGTTGTCGCTGGTCAGCTCGGTGTCGCCGTCCTTCACGATCGTGACGGAGGCCAGGTAGAACGTCAGCCCCTGCGACGGGCGGGACAGGTCGAGCTCGACGGTGGAGTCGTCGACCGCGGTGGCCTGCTGGATGACGAGCAGGTCGCTCTTGCGGGCGGACTTCGACTCCGGGCCGATCGCCTCGGAGATGCTCCACACCACGTCGTCCGCGGTCAGCGGGGTGCCGTCGTGGAACGTGACGTCCGGCTGCAGGTGGAACGTGTACGTCAGGCCGTCGTCGGACACGTCCCAGGACTCGGCGAGCGTCGGGACGACCTGGCCGTCGACGTCCACCGAGGTGAGGCCCTCGAAGACGTTCCGGGTCATGGTCTGGGAGACGCCCGACGAGCCGCCGACGTTGCGGACCAGGCCGGTGGGCTCGTTGGTCGATCCGATGACGATCTCGGCGGACGCGTCCGGGGTGCCGGCGTCGGCGGTCGAGCCGCCCGAGCCGGAGCCGGAGCCGCAGGCGGCCAGCGCCAGGGCGGCGACGACGGCCAGGGCGGCGCCGAGCGGGGCGCGGCGGGATCGGCGGGTGCTCACGGTGGTGGTCCTTCCGGGAGGGGCGCGGCGGGGTGCCGGGCACGGGGGTGGTGCGGGGTGGTGCGTTGCCGGCGCCCGTCGGAGCCCTGCTCACGGGCGTGCGGGGCGTGTCCGGACGAGGGGATCCGAGGTGCCGGGTGCGGCGACCGGGGGCCCGTGCCGCCCGGCCGGCGCGTGACGACGGGCGCCGGGGGAGCCGGGGACGGGGCGGCGCGTGGTCCGGTCGCGCCGGTCGAGGGCCGGAGCGGCGTCCGGCTCAGGTGCGGCTCGCGGGGTCGGCGGCGGTGCGCGGACCCGGGGAGCTCAGCGGGAGCGGCTCAGCGACGACAGCAGCACGCGGCGGCCGAGGAGGCTCGACAGGCGCGGGTGCGTGCGGGGGAGGTCGTCTGGCGCATGATGTTGAAGACTGTAGCAACAACGGTGTCGTGCGGCGACGAGGCGTCCGTCACGCAGGACCGTGCGACGTGCTCACTCCGGGTTGCACCGCGCGGCGAGGGTGGCGAGCAGGCCGACGTCCGGACGCCACGGCTCGAGGTTCCACGACTCCTTGTCCGGCGCGCCGATCGTGTGGCAGGTGAGCTGGTCCCGCACGCCGGTGGTGTCCGCCTCGGGCGCCTGCGCGACGAGCTGCGCCCACAGCGCCTCCTCCGCCGCGAGCCCGCCGGTGCGCGCCCACGCCGCGGGGACGACGGCGAGGCTCAGTCCCCCCTCGTCGTCGCGGTCCGCCCAGGTGGCGCTGCGCAGCGCGGACGCCGCCACCACGGCGGTCACCGTGCCGGCGGGCGACGGGTCCGCGTCGACCGTGCCGTCGGTCAGCACGGGCCGGACCACGGACCAGTCGAGGGTGCCGTCGTCCCGGGCGTCGACCTGCAGGTGCAGCCCGGCACCCGCGGCCTCCCCGCCGAGCACCGGGGACCCGAGCGCCGCGAGCACGCCGCCGTCGGCGCCGCGGACCAGGGCCGAGTCGTCCCCGAGCAGGTCCAGCGTCGCGCCGGGCGGCGGCACGAGCGTCGCGACGGGCAGCATCGACGCGGAGGCGTCCTCGACCTGCGGCAGCGGCACGGTCAGCGTCACGGCGCCGTCCTCGTCCGCCGGGCCGACGACGGCGACCGGCGGCCACGCCGTCAGCGTCACGTCGCCCGAGGTCACGGCGGTCCCGGCGGCGCGCAGGGAGTCCGGGTCGGTGGGCGTGGCCACCGCGGAGGACGTCGGGGACGCAGTCCCGTCGGGCGTCCCGGTGCCGGTACCGGTGCCGGTCCCGGTGCCGGTGCACCCGGCCAGGACGGCGACCGCGAGGAGCGCCACCGCCGACCGGGCGGCGCCACGCGAGGAGATCACGGCCCCAGTCTGTCAGGGCGTCCGCGTGGCACGGCGTGCCGGGTGCCGGCGGAGTGTCCGGGGCCGCCGCGGGCGCCGGTAGCCTGTGCGGTGTCTGCCGACGCCCGCCCGGCCGGGCGCGTCACGGCCGTCCACCCCGGACGCCGCTGCGCTCCGCCGGCCCACCAGCCCGAGGGATTCGATGACCAGCGCGCCCACCTCGCAGCAGCCCACCGAGCCCGCGGAGCAGCCCGCCGGCCCCACGCCGGGCCACGTGTCCGACACCGTGGAGCACGCCGCGGCCACCCCGGACCTCGAGCAGCCGTTCGCGGAGCTCGGCCTCAAGCCGGACGAGTACCAGCGGATCCGCGACATCCTCGGGCGCCGCCCCACGGCCGCCGAGCTCGCCATGTACTCCGTCATGTGGTCCGAGCACTGCTCCTACAAGTCGAGCAAGACGCACCTGCGGAAGTTCGGCGAGCGCGTCACGCCCGAGATGACCGAGCACCTGCTGGTCGGCATCGGCGAGAACGCGGGCGTCGTCGACATCGGCGACGGCTGGGCCGTGACGTTCAAGGTCGAGTCCCACAACCACCCGTCGTACGTCGAGCCGTACCAGGGCGCCGCGACCGGCGTCGGCGGCATCGTCCGCGACATCATCTCGATGGGCGCCCGCCCGGTCGCCGTGATGGACCAGCTGCGGTTCGGCGCGGTCGACCACCCGGACACCGCGCGCGTGGTGCACGGCGTCGTCTCCGGCGTCGGCGGCTACGGCAACTCGCTCGGCCTGCCGAACATCGGCGGCGAGCTCGTGTTCGACGCCTCGTACCAGGGCAACCCGCTGGTCAACGCGCTGTGCCTCGGCGTGCTGCGCCACGAGGACATCCACCTGGCCAACGCCTCCGGCGTCGGCAACAAGGTCGTCCTGTTCGGTGCGCGCACCGGCGGCGACGGCATCGGCGGCGCCTCGATCCTGGCCTCGGAGACCTTCGACGACACCAAGCCGTCGAAGCGCCCGAGCGTCCAGGTCGGCGACCCGTTCATGGAGAAGGTGCTCATCGAGTGCTGCCTGGAGCTGTACGCGGCCCGCGTGGTCGAGGGCATCCAGGACCTCGGCGCGGCCGGCATCTCCTGCGCGACGTCCGAGCTCGCGTCCAACGGCGACGGCGGCATGCACGTCGACCTCGAGAACGTGCTGCTGCGCGACCCCACCCTGACGGCCGGCGAGATCCTCATGTCGGAGTCGCAGGAGCGGATGATGGCGGTCGTCACGCCCGAGAAGCTCGACGAGTTCCTGGCGATCACCGGGAAGTGGGACGTCGAGACCGCCGTCATCGGCGAGGTCACCGGCACCGGCCGCCTCACCATCGACCACCACGGGCAGCGGATCGTCGACGTCGACCCGAAGACGGTCGCGCACGAGGGCCCCGTCTACGACCGGCCGTACTCCCGCCCGGAGTGGCAGGACGGCCTGGTCGCCGACTCGGTCAGCACCCCCGAGGGCGTCCAGCGGTACGCGCGGCCGTCGACCCCGGCGGAGCTGCGGGCCACCGTGCTCGACCTGCTCGGCTCGCCGAACCTCGCGTCGAAGTCCTGGGTGACCGACCAGTACGACCGGTTCGTGCAGGGCAACACCGCGCTCGCGCAGCCCGACGACGCCGGCGTGGTCCGCGTCGACGAGACGACCGGCCTCGGCGTCGCGCTCGCGACCGACGCGAACGGCCGCTACGCCAAGCTCGACCCGTACACCGGCGCGCAGCTCGCGCTCGCGGAGGCCTACCGCAACGTCGCCGCGTCCGGCGCCCGCCCGATGGCCGTCACGGACTGCCTCAACTTCGGCAGCCCCGAGGACCCGGCGTCGATGTGGCAGCTCGTCCAGGCGATCGAGGGCCTCGCCGACGCGTGCGCGGTGCTCGGCACCCCGGTGACCGGCGGCAACGTGTCGCTGTACAACGGCACCGGCGAGCCCGGGAAGATCGACTCCGCCATCCACCCGACGCCCGTCGTCGGCGTGCTGGGCGTCATCGACGACGTCGCCGAGGCCACGCCGTCCGGCTGGACCACGGCGGGGGAGACCGTCTACCTGCTGGGCACCACGCGGCCCGAGCTCGACGGCTCCGCGTGGGCCGACGTCGCGCACGGGCACCTCGGCGGGGTGCCGCCGCGGGTCGACCTGGACGCGGAGCGCCGGCTCGCGACCGTGCTGGTCCGTGCGTCGCGGGACGGCCTGGCCGACGCCGCGCACGACCTGTCCGAGGGCGGTCTGGCGCAGGCGCTCGTCGAGTCGTCGCTGCGGTACGGCGTGGGCGTGCAGGTGGACCTCGCCGGGCTGTGCGAGCGCGACGGCGTGACCCCCTTCGAGGCGCTGTTCAGCGAGTCCACCGCGCGGGCCCTCGTGGCCGTGCCGCGCTCGGAGGCCGTGCGGTTCGAGGACCTGTGCACCGCGCAGGGCGTCCCCGCGCTGCGGCTCGGCGTCACGGCGGAGACGTGCAGCCCCGGTGCGGGCGCGCCGACCGCCGACCTGCCCGAGGACCACGTCCACACCCCGGCCGTCGAGGTGAAGGGGCTGTTCACGCTCCCGCTGCCCGAGGCCCGCGAGGTCGCCGAGGCGACGCTCCCGCGCTACTTCGGCTGACCTGCGCGGCCGCGGGACCCGCCCGCGGCTGACCTGCCGCGTGCCGCCAGCGTGCCGCGCGCGCCCGCCCTGCG
>NZ_JBCLVN010000061.1:0-24158 GCF_039548315.1 Cellulomonas olei | reverse complement strand
GGCCGGCGGTCGCGTCCCCGGCTCCGGCCGCGCGGCGCCGCGGTCGCCCGCCTCCCGTGCCTCGGGCGGCTCGTCGCCCTGCCCGGTGCGCGCCGGGGCGTCCTCCCGGGAGGGCGGGCGCTGCGGACCGGCCGGCGGCGGCGCGTAGGGGTTGCTCACCACGGCATTCTCCCGCACGGCCCGGCTAGGGTGTCGCCCCGTGACCCCCGTCCCCGCGCCCGCGAGCCCGTCCGGCCCCGTCCCCGGCCCCGCCGTGGGCCCCGCGGCGTCCCACCGGCCCGGCACCCGCGCGGCGGGACGCGTCGTGGTCCTGGTCTCCGGGGCCGGCACCAACCTCGCGGCCCTGCTCGCCGCGCACGGCACCCCCGGGTACCCCGCGCGGGTGGTCGGGGTGGTGGCCGACCGTGCGGGGGCCGGTGGCCTGGCGCTGGCCCGCGACGCCGGCGTGCCGACCGCGGTGGTGGCGCCGGGCGACTTCGAGGACCGCGGCGCCTGGGACCGGGCGCTCGCGGACGCGATCGGCGTGTTCCGGCCGGACCTCGTGGTGTCGGCGGGGTTCATGCGCATCCTCGGGGCCCCGGTGCTGGAGCGCTGGGAGAACCGGGTCGTGAACACCCACCCCGCCCTGCTGCCGTCGTTCCCGGGGGCGCACGCCGTCCGCGACGCGCTCGCGTTCGGGGCGAAGGTCACGGGCTGCACGCTGCACGTCGTGGACGCGGGCGTCGACACCGGACCGGTCGTGGCGCAGGTCGCGGTGCCGGTGCTGGACGGCGACGACGAGCCGACGCTGCACGAGCGGATCAAGGTCGCGGAGCGCGAGCTGCTGGTCACCTGGGTGGCCCGGGTCGTGGCCGAGGGGATGCGGGTGGAGGGCCGGTCGGTCACCGTCGGGCTCGGGTAGGCTCGTCCCGGCCGTGACTGGCGAGAGGTGGAATCGACCACCGGGGAGCGGCCGCAGTTCCCGCCGTCGCACCGTCCGCCTGGGTGCTCGGGTCCGACCACCGTGGCACCCGCCGTGGTGCCCGCCCGACCCGGAGGACCGCATGTCCCACGCCAGCCTGCCCCCCGTCGCGCCCGTCGCCGACCCGACCGCGGACGCCACCCGGCGTCCCGTCCGCCGCGCGCTGCTGTCCGTCTACGACAAGGCGGGCCTCGTCGAGCTCGCGACCGCCCTGCACGGGGCCGGCGTCGAGCTGGTGTCCACCGGCTCGACGGCGGCGACCGTGGCCGCGGCCGGCGTCCCGGTGACGCGCGTCGAGGACCTGACGGGGTTCCCGGAGTGCCTCGACGGGCGCGTGAAGACGCTGCACCCGCGCGTGCACGCGGGGATCCTGGCGGACACCCGCCGGCCGGAGCACCTGGCGCAGCTCGACGAGCTCGGCGTCGCCCCGTTCGAGCTGGTGGTCGTCAACCTGTACCCGTTCACGCAGACGGTGGCCTCCGGGGCGACGCCGGACGAGTGCGTCGAGCAGATCGACATCGGCGGCCCGTCGATGGTGCGCGCGGCGGCGAAGAACCACCCGAGCGTCGCGGTGGTCGTCGACCCGTCGGCCTACCCGGACGTCGTCGCGGCCGTCGGCGCCGGCGGCTTCACGCTGGCGGAGCGCGGCCGGCTCGCGGCGCAGGCGTTCGTGCACACCGCGAGCTACGACGTGGCCGTGGCGTCCTGGATGGGGAACGTCGCGACGACGACGGACGAGGTGGACGGCGTCAGCACCGGGTTCCCCGCCTGGGTGGGGGCGACGTGGGAGCGCGCGGACGTGCTGCGGTACGGCGAGAACCCGCACCAGCGCGCCGCCGTCTACACCTCCGCGCAGGGCCCGGCCGGGCTCGCGCAGGCGACGCAGCTCCACGGCAAGGCCATGTCGTACAACAACTACGTCGACGCCGACGCCGCCTGGCGCGCGGCGCACGACCACGAGGGCCCGGCGGTCGCGATCATCAAGCACGCGAACCCGTGCGGCATCGCCGTCGGCACGGACATCGCGGACGCCCACGCCAAGGCGCACGCCTGCGACCCGGTCTCCGCGTACGGCGGGGTCATCGCCGCCAACGGCACGGTCACGCTCGCGGCGGCGCAGCAGATCGCGGAGGTGTTCACCGAGGTCGTCGTCGCGCCGGCGTACGAGCCGGAGGCGCTCGAGGTGCTGCAGCGCAAGAAGAACGTCCGCCTGCTGGTGGTCGAGGGCGCCCCGTCCGCCGTCGTCGAGATGCGCCCGGTGAGCGGCGGGCTGCTGGTGCAGCAGGTGGACCGCGTCGACGCCCCCGGCGACGACCCGGCGACGTGGACGCTCGCGGCCGGCGACGCGGCCGACGGGGCCACCCTGGCCGACCTCGCGTTCGCGTGGCGCGCGGTGCGTGCCGTGAAGTCGAACGCCATCCTGCTGGCGGCGGACGGCGCGTCGGTCGGCGTCGGGATGGGCCAGGTCAACCGGGTGGACTCCTGCCGGCTCGCGGTCGAGCGGGCGAACGCCGGCGGCGCCGAGCGGGCGCGCGGCGCGGTCGCGGCCTCGGACGCGTTCTTCCCGTTCGCGGACGGCCTGCAGGTGCTGCTCGACGCGGGGGTGCGCGCCGTCGTGCAGCCCGGCGGCTCGGTGCGGGACGAGGAGGTCGTCGCGGCGGCGCAGGCCGCGGGCGTGACGCTCTACCTGACCGGCACCCGGCACTTCGCGCACTGAGGTCGCCGCCGGCGGCACCGGCCGGGCCGGCCGACGGGACCACCGTCCGGCGGCCCGGCCCCCGCCGTCTGCCATGATGCAGCCGGACCGGCGACGCAGGGCCGCGGCGCGGGTCGGCGTGAGGGGAGGCGGCATGCGGCGCGGGACCAACCTGCCCCGGATGGGGGACTTCAACCAGACGGTGGTCCTCGACGTCGTCCGGCGCGCCGGCGGCGGCCTCGCGCGGGCCGACGTCGCACGGCGCACGGGGCTGTCGCCGCAGACCGTCACGAACGTCGCCCGGCGGCTGCTGGACCTCGGGCTCGTCGTGGAGGAGGGCGCCACCGCGCGCTCGGGTCCAGGCCGGCCGGGCACGCTGCTGCGGCTGAACCCGGTGAGCCGGTTCGCGGTGGGCGTCCACCTGGACCCGGCGGCGATGACGTTCGTGCTGCTGGACCTGTCGGGCGCCGTGGTCGCGCGGCGGCAGCGCCCCACGCCGGTGCCGGAGGACCCGGGCGCCGTCGTGGACGGCCTGGTGGGGGAGATCGAGGGGCTGCTCGCGTCCGCGGAGGTCGAGCGCGACCGCGTGCTGGGGGTGGGCATCGCCGCCCCGGGACCGATCGACGTCGACGCCGGCGTGGTGCTGGACCCGCCGCACCTGCCCGGCTGGCACGACGTCCCGCTGCGGGACGCGGTCGCCGAGCGGACGGGCCTGCTGGCGGTGCTCGACAAGGACGTGACCGCGGCGGCGTGCGCCCACCTGTGGCACCCGCAGGAGCGGTCGTCGGACTTCGTGTTCTTCTACCTCGGCACCGGCGTCGCGGTGTCGACGGTGCTGCACGACGAGGTGGTGCGGGGGGTCTCGGGCAACGCGGGGGAGTCCGGGCACCTGGTGGCCGACCCGGACGGCGCCCCCTGCTGGTGCGGGCGCCGCGGCTGCCTGGGCGCGGTGCTGCGGGCGGAGGCGCTGGCGGAGCAGGGACGCGCGGCGGGCGTCGCGCTGCCCGGCTGGGGCGACGGGAGCGACCCGCGCGCGGTCGACGAGGCCGTCTCCGCGCTGTGCGCCGCGGCGGCGGCCGGCCACGCCGGGGCGCGGGACGTGCTGCGCCTGGCGGGACGCCGCGTCGGCATGGCGGCCGGCGTGCTGACGGACCTGCTGGACCTGCCGGCGATCCTGGTCGGCGGCCCGCTGTGGGACCGGATCGCCCCGTTCGCGGCGGACGCGCTCGCCGCGGAGGTCGCCGCGCACCCGGTCCCGGGCGGGCACCCGCTCACCGTGGCGTCGTCGGAGTTCGGGCCGCAGGTCGGGGCGGTCGGGGCCGGCTGCATCCTGCTGGGCCGGGCGTTCACCCCCCGGCCGACGGACCTGCTGCTGGTGAGCTGACGGCCAGCAGCACCTTGCCGCGGGCGGCGCCCGACGCGAGGTGGTCGACGGCCTCGGCCGCGCGCTCGAGCGGCAGCACGCGCTCCACGGCCGGCACCAGCGAGCCGTCGGCGAGCAGGTCGCGCAGCCGGGCCAGGGCGGCCGGGTCGTCGCGCGAGACGACGCCCACCAGGTGCTGGCGGACGAACGGCGACAGCAGCGCGGCCCGCAGCTGGCGGGTGGTGCCGCCGCCGAGGACGTCGCCGCCGCCCTCGGCCCCGACGAGGGCCAGCGCGCCGCGCGGTGCGAGCAGCCGGCGCAGGTCGCGCAGCGGGTCCAGCCCGCCGGTGACGACCACGCCGTCGTACCCCGTGCCCCACGCGGACCGGTCGGACCGGTCCACCACCGACTCCGGCCCCAGCGCACGGACCGTCGCGGCCTTGCCCGCTGAGGTCGCGGCCGTGACCCGGGCCCCCGCGAGGACCGCCAGCCGCACCGCGAGGGACCCCACGCCGCCGCCGGCCCCGAGCACGAGGACCCGCGAGCCCGCACCCACCCGCGCCGCCCGCAGGGCGTGCAGGGCCGTCGTCCCCGCGGTCGGCACCGCGGCGGCGTGCTCGGGTCGGACCCCCTCCGGGATCCGGGCCAGGGCGCGCTCACGGGTCAGCGCCAGCTCCGCGAACGCGGCCGGCGCGGTGCCGAGCACGGCGTCGCCGGGCCGCAGCGACGCGACCTCGGGCCCGACCGCCCGGACGACGCCGGCGAGGTCGCGGCCCAGCCCGTGCTCGCGCGGGGCCCGGAGGCCGAACACCAGCCGGGCCACCGACGGCAGCCCCGTCATGAGGTGCCAGTCCGCCATGTTCACGCCCGCGGTCCCCACCTCGACGAGCACCTGGTCGCGCACCGGCGCCGGCGGGTCGGCCCGCCGCACCACCCGCAGCACCGAGGAGTCCCCGTACCGCTCCCGCACCACCGCCCTCATGCCCGGTCTCCCTCCGGCTCGTAAGCGAACACCTGGTCGATCGGCCGCCCCAGGGCGCGGGCGATCTGGAACGCCAGCTCGAGCGAGGGCGAGTACCGCCCCTGCTCCACGGCGATGACGGTCTGGCGCGTGACGCCGAGGGTCGCCGCGAGCTGCGCCTGGGTGAGGCCCTGCTCCGTGCGCAGCGCGCGGACCCGGTTGGTCACGGACGTGGGCCTCACCACGGGCCGACCCCGCGCCGGAACGCCACGAGCCGCGCGGCGGCGGACAGCACCGCCGACAGCACGAACCCGAGGTACAGCGTGTTGGCGATCCAGAAGTGGTCCGCCTCCCGCAGCGCGAGCAGGAGGGCCCCGACGCCGCCGAGCACGAGGAACGCCTGGCCGACGTGCTCGCCGAGCCGCTCGATCTCCCGCTCCCGCTCGTCCCGGACCGCGCGGTCGGGGGAGAGGGCGCCGAGCACGATCCCCGCGAGGATCCCTGCGGCCACCGCGGCCCCGACGGTGGCGAGCATCGGGCCGGCGTAGGCGACGTCCGTCAGGGCGCCGCCGTCCGCCCGCGTCAGCACCACGGCGAGGTAGGCGGCGTACCCGAGGACGGCGACGACGCCGTACGCCCAGGTGTTCTTCTCCTGGTAGGACATGGCCCCTCGCTCTCCGTGTGTCAAAGATGTTTGACATCGCGACGGTAGGGGCACCGTGGGCGCCGTGTCAAACATCTTTGACATCGCCCGACGGCACGGGGGGTGCCGGGCGGGGGCGACCCCTTGACAGCAATTCATCCAGACGTTGTAGTTATCGGGGTCCTGGCAGCGCCGCCACGGACCGTGCCCGTGGAGCAAAGGAGCATCCATGCGTCTGCAGAAGCCCGTCCTCGCGTCCGGAGCCGTCCTCGCCCTCGGCCTCGTGGCCGCCTGCGGCAGCGGCGGGGGCGAGAGCGCCGGCGACGACACCACCATCACCGTCGCCTACCAGAAGACCGCGCAGTTCGTGCAGCTCGACGACGTGCTGAAGAAGGCCAAGGACGAGTACGAGGCCGCCCACGAGGGCATGACCGTCGAGCTGGTGGCCATCGAGGCCGAGCAGGACCAGTACTTCACCAAGCTCGCCCTCATGAACGGCTCCGCCGGCACGGCCCCCGACGTCATCTACGAGGACACGTTCCAGATCCGCTCGGACGCCGCGGCCGGGTACCTGCAGCCGATCGACGAGTACGTCGAGGCGTGGGAGGACTGGGACCAGTTCCCGGAGAACGCCCGCCAGGCCGGGCTCGGCGACGACGGCCAGGTGTACGGCGTCTCGATGGGCACCGACACCCGCGGCATCTTCTACAACAAGGACCTGTTCGAGCAGGCCGGCCTGCCGACCGACTGGCAGCCCGAGACCTGGGACGACGTGCTGGAGGCCGCGCGCACCGTCAAGGCCGAGCTGCCCGACGTGACGCCGCTCAACGTCTACGCCGGCAAGGCCGCGGGCGAGGCGACCACGATGCAGGGCTTCGAGATGCTGCTGTACGGCACGGACGACGAGCTGTACGACGCCGACTCCCAGAAGTGGGTCACCGGCTCGCGGGGCTTCGTCGACTCGCTCGGGTTCCTCCAGACCATCTACTCGGAGGGCCTCGCGCCGTCGCTCGACATCGCGCTCGACGCGTCGGTCGGCGCCCGCGTCGCCACCGAGCTGCTGCCGCAGGGCAAGCTCGCCATGGCCGTCGACGGCTCGTGGCTGCCCGGCGGCTGGATCACCGGCGACAACGCGTGGCCCGAGTGGGAGGACACGCTGGGCATGGCGGCGATGCCGACCCAGGACGGGCAGGACCCGGGCTTCACGTCGATGTCCGGCGGCTGGACGCTCGCCGTCGGCGCGCACGCCAACGACCCGCAGGCCGCGTTCGACTTCATCGCCACCGCCCTGAACCGCGAGAACTCGCTGAAGTACGACACCGAGAACTCCCAGATCGCCGTGCGCACCGACGTGGCGGAGGACCCGGAGTACCTCGACTTCAACCCGTCGTTCGAGTTCTTCAGCTCGCTGGTCGAGTACACGCACTTCCGGCCCGCGACGCCCGACTACTCGCAGATCTCGTCCAACATCCAGGTCGCGGCCGAGTCGGTGGCGACCGGGCAGGCGACGCCGGAGGAGGCCGCCGCCGCGTACGACGAGGGGCTGGTGTCCATCGTCGGCGAGGACGCGACGCAGGCCGCCGGCTGATGACGGCCCTCACGCTCGACCGGGCGGCGGCGGACCGGGGGCCCGGCTCCCGGCCCCGCCGCCGCCCGGGGCGGACCGCGCTGCGGCTGCTGCCCCTCCTGCCGGCCGTCGCGCTCATGGCGGTGTTCCTCGCCGGGCCGGTGCTGTGGTCGTTCTACGGCTCGCTCACCAACCAGGCGCTGACGGGGTACCGCGCGGCCAACCCCGAGTTCGTGGGGCTCGACAACTACGCGTCGCTGTTCGCGGACGGGGACTTCTGGAAGGCCGTCGTGCTGACGGTCGTGTTCGTCGGCGCGTCGGCGGTGGTCGGGCAGAACGTGCTCGGCATGGCGCTGGCGCTGCTGCTGCGGGCGGCGGCCCGGCCGCTGCGCGCGGTGGTGTCGGCGCTGGTCGTGGTCGCGTGGGTGCTGCCGGAGATCGTGGCGGCGTTCGCGCTCTACGCGTTCTTCTCCACCGACGGCACGCTGAACCAGGTGCTCGGGTGGGTCGGGCTGACCGGGCCGACGTGGCTCATCACGTTCCCGATGCTCGCCGTGATCCTCGCGAACATCTGGCGCGGCACGGCGTTCTCGATGATGGTCTACGGCGCCGCGCTGTCGGAGGTCCCGCCCGACGTCACGGAGGCCGCCGCGATCGACGGCGCCACCGGGCCGCAGCGGTTCTTCCGCATCACGCTGCCGATGATCCGGCGGTCGGTGTCGACGAACCTCATGCTCACCACGCTCCAGACGCTCGCGGTCTTCACGCTCATCTGGGTGATGACCGGCGGCGGGCCGGGCACGGACTCCTCGACGCTGCCGGTGCTGGCGTACCAGGAGGCGTTCAAGTTCGCGCAGGTCGGCTACGGCACGGCCATCGCGACCGTGACGCTGCTGGTCGGGGCCGTCTTCTCGATCGTGTACATCCGCGTGCTCAAGCCGGAGGTCGACTGATGGCCGCGCTCACCGCCCCGACCGCCCCCGTCGCGCCGTCTGGCCGGCCGCGCCGCCCCCGGCCGGTGCCGTCCGTCGCCGCGCCCCGCCGGCGCAGCGGCCGCGTGCTCGTGGCGGCGGCGCTGGTGCTCGTCGGCGTCGCTTTCCTGGTGCCGCTCGCGTGGATCCTGCTGGCGGCCCTCGACCCCGCGGCCACCGTCTCGGTGCGGGTGCCGGACTCCCTCACGACGGACAACTTCGCGCAGATCCTCACGTGGGAGGCGACCTTCAGGCCGCTGTGGAACTCGACGCTCATCTCCGGCGGGACGGCGGTGCTGACGGTGCTGGCGTCGGTGCTCGCTGCCTACCCGCTGTCGCGGTACCAGATGCGGTTCCGCAAGCCGTTCCTCTACGCCATCCTGTTCGGCACCTGCCTGCCGATCACCGCGATGATGGTCCCGGTCTACGCGCTGTTCGTGAACCTGGGGCTGCTGGACTCGGTGCCCGGCACGGTGTTCTTCCTCGCGGCGACCTCGCTGCCCATGGCCATCTGGATGACCAAGAACTTCATGGACTCCGTGCCCGTGTCCCTGGAGGAGGCCGCGTGGGTGGACGGCGCCGGGTCGATGACCGCCCTGCGGCGCATCGTCGTCCCGCTCATGCGGCCCGGCATCGCGGTGGTGTTCATCTTCGTGTTCACGCAGGCGTGGGGGAACTTCTTCGTCCCGTTCGTGCTGCTGTTCTCGCCGGACAACCAGCCGGCCGCGGTCGCGATCTACAGCTTCTTCGGCACGTACGGCACGGTCGCCTACGGCAGGCTCGCCGCGTTCTCGATCCTCTACTCCGTGCCGGTGCTCGTGCTGTACCTGCTGGTGCAGCGGTTCTCCGGCGGCTCGTTCGCCATGTCCGGCGCCGTCAAGGGCTGACCGGCCCCGCTCCGTCGTCCCCGTCCACCCGCACCCCACCGGAAGGTCCAGCCATGCCCGTCGACGCCGCCGCCACCGTCCTGCAGCGCGTGCAGCGGTTCCTGCACGAGCGCCTCACCCCGGCCCTGGTCGCCGGCCGGGCGCCGCTCACCGTCACCGCCTGGACCGCGCCGGGGGAGCCCGTGCCGTTCGCGGAGGCCGTCGCGCAGGAGTACGTGGCCGCGCCGCCGGGGACGGCGTGGGGGGCGCCGTGGAGCACGACGTGGTTCCGGATGACCGGCGCGGTGCCGGAGGGCTGGCTCGCGTCCGAGGCCGTGCGGGCGGGGCGGCACACCGTCGAGCTCGCCATCGACCTGGGGTTCACGACGACGCAGCCCGGGTTCCAGGCGGAGGGCCTCGTGCTGCGGCCCGACGGCGTCGCGGTCAAGGGCCTGTCGCCCCGCAACCAGGCGGTGCCGTGGGCCGAGCCGCGCGTGGACGTCTACGTCGAGGCCGCGGGGAACCCGGACGTCGGCAGCAGCACCTGGTACGGCCCCACCCCTCTCGGCGACCCGCTCACCGCCGGCACCGACCCGCTGTACGCGCTGCGGTCCGCCGAGGTCGTGCTGCGCGACGTCGAGGTGTGGGAGCTGTGGCAGGACCTGCTGGTGGTGCAGGGCCTGGTGGAGACCGGCGACCGCGGCTCCACCCGCTGGGCGCGCGCGATGCGGGCCCTGGACCTCGTCGTCGACGCGGTGGACCCGCGCGACGTCGCGGGGACGGCGACCGCCGGCCGGGCGGCGCTGCGGCCCGTGCTCGACGTGCCCGCGGCGCCCGGGGGGCACCGCGTGCTCGCGACCGGCCACGCGCACATCGACTCCGCGTGGCTGTGGCCGGCCCGGGAGACCGTGCGCAAGTGCTCCCGGACGTTCGCCAGCGTGGTGGCGCTCATGGACGAGCGGCCGGACTTCGTGTTCGCCTGCTCGTCCGCGCAGCAGTACGCGTGGGTCGCCGAGCGGCACCCCGAGCTGTTCGAGCGGATCCGCGCGAAGGTCGCGGCGGGGCAGTTCGTCCCCGTCGGCGGGATGTGGGTGGAGTCGGACACGAACATGCCCGGCGGTGAGGCGCTCGCCCGGCAGATGGTCGAGGGCAAGCGGTACTTCCTCGAGGAGCTCGGCGTCGAGACGCAGGACGTCTGGCTGCCCGACTCCTTCGGCTACACCGGCGCGCTGCCGCAGATCGTCCGCGCCGCGGGGTCGCGGTGGTTCCTGTCGCAGAAGCTGTCCTGGAACGACACCAACCGGATGCCGCACCACACGTTCACGTGGGAGGGCATCGACGGCTCCCGGGTGCTCGCGCACTTCCCGCCGGTCGACACCTACAACTCCGACCTGTCCCCGCGCGAGCTCGTGCACGCCGAGCGGAACTTCGCGGACAAGGACGTGGCGTCCGAGTCGCTCGTCCCGTTCGGCTGGGGCGACGGCGGCGGCGGCCCGACGCGGGAGATGCTCGCCGCCGCCGACCGGGCGCGGTCCCTCGGAGGACTGCCCGAGGTCGAGCTGGGCTCGCCGAACACGTTCTTCGAGCGCGCCGAGGCGGAGCTCGCCGCCGCCGGCCCGGGCACGCCCGCGGTCTGGTCCGGCGAGATGTACCTGGAGTACCATCGCGGCACCTACACGTCGCAGGCGCGGACCAAGCGCGGCAACCGGCGCAGCGAGCACCTGCTGCGCGAGGCCGAGCTGTGGGCGGCGACGGCCACCGTGCGGACCGGGGCTCACTACCCGGCCGACGAGCTGCGCGCGCTGTGGCGGGTCGTCCTGCTGCACCAGTTCCACGACATCCTGCCCGGCTCGTCGATCGGCTGGGTGTACCGGCAGGCGGAGGAGGCGTACGCCGACGTCGAGCGGCGGGCGGAGGCCGTGATCGGGGCGGCGCTCGCGGTGCTCGTCGGCGACGGCGACGCGACCGTCCGGCTCAACGCGGCGCCGCACGCGCGCGACGGGGTGCCCGCGCTCGGCGGCGCGGTCGCGGCCGACGGTGGGGCCGGCGGCGCGGCGGGGCCGGGCGGTGCGGCGGACGCGGTCGACGGGCCCGGGGCCGACGGGTCGGGCACCGTCCAGGTGCTGCGCACCGACGACGGCACGCTGCGGGTGCGGACCGACGTGCTGGACGTCCGGCTGACCGCGGGCGGCCAGCTCGCCTCGGTGCGGGACCTGGTGGCCGACCGGGAGGTCGTCGCGCCGGGCACCGTGGCCAACCTGCTGCAGCTGCACCGGGACGTGCCCCGGCAGTGGGACGCGTGGGACATCGACGCCGAGTACCGCCGGACCGTGCAGGACCTGGTCGACGCCGACGCGGTCGAGGTGGTGGCCGAGAAGCCCGACCGCGCGGTGGTCCGCACCTCCCGGCGGGTCGGCGACTCCACGGTCGTGCAGGAGCTGACCTTCCGCCCGGGCACGCGTGCCGTCGAGATCGACACGGAGGTCGACTGGCACGAGCGGCAGCGGCTCCTCAAGCTGGCGTTCCCGCTGGACGTGCACGCCGACCGCTCGGCCGCCGAGACGCAGTTCGGCCACGTCGTGCGGCCGACGCACACGAACACCTCGTGGGACGCGGCGCGCTACGAGATCTGCGCGCACCGCTGGGTGCACGTCGGCGAGCCCGGCTACGGCGTCTCGGTGGCGAACGACGCCACCTACGGCCACGACGTCACGCGGTCCCCGCTGCCCGGCGGCGGCACCGCGACGGTGGTGCGCCAGTCGCTGCTGCGGGCTCCGCTGTTCCCCGACCCGGAGGCCGACCAGGGCGCGCACCGGTTCCGCACGGTGCTGCACGTCGGCGCGAGCATCCCCGAGGCGGTGGTGGACGGCTACCGGACGAACCTGCCGGTCCGCGAGGTCCGGGGCGCGGCGGCCGTCGACCCCCTGGTCGCCGTGTCGGGTGCGGGCGTCGTCGTGGAGGCCGTGAAGCTGGCGGACGACGGGTCCGGCGACGTCGTGGTGCGGCTGTACGAGGCGCACGGCGCGCGCGGGCGGGCGGTGGTGACGCCGGGGTTCGCCGCGTCCGGCGTGCGCGAGGTGGACCTGCTGGAGCGGGAGGTGGAGCCGCGTGCCCTGGCCGGGGCGGGCGGCGCGACCGCGACCCTCGAGGTGCGCCCGTTCCAGCTGGTGACGCTGCGGTTCGCGCGCGGGTGAGGCGGGCGCGAGGTCGCGGACCCGGGTACCTGCGAGTCCACAGGCAGCTCGCAGACCCGCCCCAGGTCGCGGCCAGGTGACCGCGGGAGCCTCGGCCCGGTGACGGTGCGCCCGTCACCGGACCGTCGCCCCCCGCCGGAGGAACCCACCGATGACCGCGCGCCCCGCCGACCAGCAGAAGCTGCCCAAGAAGGAGCGCAAGGCGCTCGCCCGCGAGCTCGCCCGGCTCCAGCGGGAGCGGGAGGCGCGGCGCAGGCGCCGGAACCGGCGGCTCGGGTGGGCGGGGGCGGGGACCGGGGCGGTCGCCGCGGGCGTCGTCGCCGTGCTGCTCGTCCAGGCGTCGGTGCGCGCCGGGCACGTCGGCCCGCTCGGCATGCTGTCCGACGGCGTCGTGCTGTCCGGCGACGGCTCCACCGTCTCCGTCGTGCCGACCGACGCGATCCCCGCCGGCGGCGCCCCCGTGGCCACCGCGGTCGACCGCACGTCCGGCGTGCTCGACCTCGTCCTGTACGTCGACTACCGCTCGCCGGAGGCCGCGGCGCTCTGGCAGGCGGACGGGTCGGAGATCGCGCAGTGGGTGACCGCGGGGAACGCCACGCTGGAGGTGCACCCGCTGGCGCTGCTCGACGGCACCACGGTCGCCGCGCCGTCGGCCCCGACGACCGCGTCCCCGGAGCCGTCCGCGTCGGCCACCACCACCCCCGCCACCGTCACCACCGGCGACTACTCCCTGCGCGCCGCCGGGGCGCTCGCGTGCGTCGCGGACGGGCAGCCCGACGCGGTGCTGGCGGTGCACGAGGCGCTGCTGGCCGCCCAGCCGGGGCTCGACGCGGACGGGCTGGACGACGACGAGCTCGTCGCGCTCGTGCAGGACGCCGGCGCGCGGGACGACGCGGTGGCGGACTGCGTGCGCTCGGGCGGCTTCACGGACTGGGCGCGCGAGGCCACCGACCGGGCGGCGGACTCCGTCCCGTTCGACGTCGGCAGCGTGACGACCAGCCCGGTGCTGCTGGTGGGCGGGCGCGCGTACACGGGCGCCCTCGACGACCCGGCGGCGCTGAGCACGTTCGTCACGGAGGTGGCGGGTCAGCTCGCGGCCGCGGCCCAGGCGAGCGCGTCGCCGACCCCGACCCCGACCCCGAGCGCGTCGCCGAGCGCGTCGCCGTCGGCCGAGCCCGCCGACTGACCGGACGTGCGGGCCCGCCCCCGCCGGGCGCACCCCGGCCGGTCGACGTCAGCCCGCGAGCGCCCGGGCGAGCGGCACGGCGGGGTCGGCGGCCCGCGCGCGGTCGAGCACCGGCAGCGCGGCGCCCGAGAACAGCCGGCGCGCCCCGCCGACGTCGCGCGGCCGGTCGACGCAGAACACGGCCGTGAGCCGGTCCGTCCCGGGCTCGAACCACAGCGCGGACCAGCCGTCGGCCGCCGCGGGGTCGCCGCGCAGCAGCACCTCGTCGGCCGCCCCGGGCACGCCGTGCAGCGCCAGCTCGTGCCCGAGCTGCGTCGAGAACACGTACGGGGCGACGTCCGGCTCGGCGGGCTCCCGGCCGAGCAGGCCGGCCACCGCGACCGCCGGCCCGCGCAGGGCCGCGTCCCAGTGCCCGCCCGGCACCCAGCCGTGCCGGGCGGAGCGCCGCGTCGCCGCGTCGCCGACCACCCGCACGCGCGCCCGGACCCCGAGCGGGGCGTACAGCTCGTCGACCCGCACCGCCCCGTCGGGGCCGGTGGGGAGCGCCCCGGCGAGCCAGGCCGTCGCGGGCCGCGCACCGACCGCCACGAGCACCGCGTCTGCGGGCAGCACGGTGCCGTCGGCGAGCGTCACGGCGTCGGCGGCCACGGCCGCGACCGGCACCCCGGCGAGCAGCCGCACGCCCGCGGCCGCGTACCAGGGCACCGTCAGCCCGCCGACCCGCGGACCGAGCACGGCGCCGAGCGGCTCCGGGCGGGCCTCGACGACGGTCACGTCCGCCCCGGCCGCCGCGGCGACCGTCGCCACCTCCGCGCCGACCCACCCGGCGCCGACCACGACGAGCCGGCGCCCGGCGGGGACGCCGTACGGGCCGGTCGGCGCGGCGGACGACGACGCCGGCGCGCCGACCCCGAGCGCCGCCCGCAGGCGTCCGGCGTCCGCGGCGGTGTGCAGGGTGTGCGCCGCGTCCCAGCCGGGCGGCCGCACCGCCGCCGCGCCGGTCGCGACGACGACGGCGTCGCCGGTCACGTCGTCGTCCGCGGTCCGCACGACCACCTGCGGCCCCGTCAGGTCCAGGCCGGTCGCCGGTGTGCCGAGCCGCACCTCGTCGGCGAGCTCCAGGGCGTCCGCGCCGAGCTCGTCCGCGAGCCACGCGGGCGCCGGCCGGTCCAGCAGGTGCTTCGACAGCGGGGGACGGTCGTACGGCGCCACGGGCTCCGCCCCCAGCACGGTCACCCGCCCGGTGAAGCCCTGCGCCCGCAGCTCCAGCACGGTCCGCGCACCGGCCAGGCCCGCCCCGACGACGACGACCGACCCGGGCGGCGCGTCCGGCTCCCCGTGCGGCGGGACGACGGCGGGACGGTCGGAGGCGGGCACGTCGTCACCGTAGCCGGGGGCTGCGCCGGTGCGCCGTACCGCCCGGGTACGCTCGGGATCCGGCGCGCCCCCGGAGCGCGCACCGGAGGGAGCACCAGGTGAGCGGCGAGACCCGCGGCGACGGCGGGACCGGGCCGGACGAGCCGGCGGGGCAGCCGCTCGACGGCCCGGGTGCCGGCGGGCCGGACGGCTCCGGCACCGACGCCCCCGGCGGGGAGACGACCGAGCGCACGCCGGCGACGTGGCCCGCCCTCGACGGCGGGACGCCGCCGGCGTCCGAGCCGGCCGACGTCCCGGACGCCGCACCTCCCGCCGCGGACCCGCTCGCGGGCACCGAGCGGTTCGACGCCGACGGTCGTCCCCTCGACCCGCGTGCGATCGCCCGGGCCTCGCTGGACGCCGACCGCAACTGGTCGCTGTGGGTCATCTCGCTCGCGGTGGTGCTGGTCGTCTCGCTCGCCGTCGCGGCCGGCACCCCGGTCGGCGCGCTGGTGCTGGCCGCGTTCCTGGCGTGCTGCGCGGTCGTGCGCGGCGTGGTGCGCGGCGGCCCGGCGGCCCTGGTCGTGCGCAGCCGGGCGACCGACGTGACGGTGCTGGCCGGCCTCGCCGTGTCCATCGCCGTGCTGTCGCAGGTGGTGCCCGTCCCGGCGCCCTGACGCACCGGGACGCACGAACCCCGCGACGCGCGACGCCCGGGACGCAGGAGGGGCGGCGACCCGACCGGGTCGCCGCCCCTCCTGCGTCGTGCCGCGGGTCAGCGCAGCGGCTCGACCTCGACGGCCTCGATCTCGAGCTCCTCGTCCAGCAGCTCGTCGTCCTCGGGAGCCGTGGCGAACGCGCGGTACAGCACGCCCGCGACGAGCGCGCCGACGAGCGGGCCGACCCAGAACACCCACACCTGGCCCCACGCCCACGACTCGGCGAAGATCGCCGCCGCGGTGGCGCGGGCCGGGTTGAGGGCGGCGTTGGTGACCGGCAGCGCGACGAGCGTCGCGAAGCCGACCGTGAGGCCGATGGCGACGCCCGCCTGGCCGCGGGACGAGCGTCGGCCGGTCGCGGCGAGGTACACGCCCACGAGGACCGCGACGAGCACGGCCTCGATGAGCAGGGCCGCGACCACGCTGAAGCCCTCGGTGCTGCTGGTCTGCAGCGCGAGCGGGGAGTGGGCGTCGAAGCCGTTCGCGGCGCCGCCGAAGAACTCGCGCTCACGGCTGTCGAGCAGCGGGAACGACGAGGCGACGACGAACAGCACGGCCGCGGCCAGCGCACCGCCGACGACCTGCGCGACCCAGTACGGCAGCACGTGCGACCACGGCGTGCGGCCGGCGACCGCCGAGCCGAGCGTCACCGCCGGGTTGAAGTGCCCGCCGGAGACGTGCGCGACGGCGACGAACGCCGCGATCACGCCGAAGCCGTACGCGAGCGCCACGGCCAGCGTCTGACCGGTGAACTGCGCGAACAGCCCGGCGCCGATCACCGCGAGCAGCACGACGAACGAGCCGAACAGCTCCGCGCCGAGCCGCGCGGCCAGCGAGGGGCCGGTGAGCGTCGCGGCCACGGCCTCGATCTCCACGTCGTCCTCGATGTCGGGCGTGGCGGTGCCGTAGCCGCTCGCCGCGCCGTAGCCCACGGGCACGGCGGCCGGGGCGGGCGCCGCGGCGGGGGAGGGGGCGGCGGTCGGCTCTCCTGCGGCCGGGGCGGCCGGGGCGGGCGTCGCCGGGGTCGCGGCGGCGGAGGTGTCGGTCGACGGCGCTGCGGTCCCGTCCTGCGGCCGGCCGGTCGCCTCGGGGGCGTCCGGGACCTCGGCGGGGTTGTCCTTCGACATGGTCATCCGTTTCGTCCGGGTGCGGGGTGGGTGCGGATGCGGTGCGTGGCGCGCACCGGGCACATCCGTCCAGCATGCCAGCGTTCCCTGTGCGGCGCCGGGCCCCTGCGCCGCGAAGTCTCTCGACGTCAAGTAATCTGGCGCCCATGGCGAAGATCAAGGTGGTTGGACCGGTCGTCGAGCTCGACGGTGACGAGATGACGCGGATCATCTGGCAGTTCATCAAGGACCGCCTGATCCATCCGTACCTCGACGTCGACCTGCGCTACTACGACCTGTCGATCGAGAACCGCGACGCGACGGACGACCAGGTCACGATCGATGCGGCGCACGCGATCAAGGAGCACGGCGTCGGCGTGAAGTGCGCGACCATCACGCCCGACGAGGCGCGCGTCGAGGAGTTCGGCCTCAAGAAGATGTGGCGCTCCCCGAACGGCACGATCCGCAACATCCTCGGCGGCGTGGTGTTCCGCGAGCCGATCATCATCAGCAACATCCCGCGCCTGGTCCCGGGCTGGAACAAGCCCATCATCATCGGCCGCCACGCCCACGGCGACCAGTACAAGGCCACCGACTTCCGCGTGCAGGGCGCCGGCACGCTGACCCTCACGTTCACCCCGGCGGACGGCTCCGAGCCCATCCAGCAGGAGGTCGTGACGTACCCCGAGGGCGGGGGCGTCGCGATGGCGATGTACAACTTCGACGAGTCGATCCGCGACTTCGCGCGCGCCTCGTTCGCGTACGGCCTGCAGCGGCAGTACCCGGTGTACCTGTCGACCAAGAACACGATCCTCAAGGCCTACGACGGCCGGTTCAAGGACCTGTTCCAGGAGGTGTTCGACGCCGAGTTCGCGGCCGCCTTCGCCGAGGCCGGCCTGACGTACGAGCACCGCCTCATCGACGACATGGTCGCCTCCGCCATGAAGTGGGAGGGCGGCTACGTCTGGGCGTGCAAGAACTACGACGGCGACGTGCAGTCCGACACCGTCGCGCAGGGCTTCGGCTCGCTCGGCCTCATGACGTCGGTGCTCATGACCCCCGACGGCCGGACCGTCGAGGCGGAGGCCGCGCACGGCACCGTCACCCGGCACTACCGCCAGCACCAGGCGGGCAAGCCGACGTCGACCAACCCGATCGCGTCGATCTTCGCCTGGACCGGCGGCCTCAAGCACCGCGGGACGCTGGACGGCACCCCCGAGGTCACGCAGTTCGCGGAGACCCTCGAGGACGTCGTGGTCAAGACGGTCGAGAGCGGCAAGATGACCAAGGACCTCGCGCTGCTCGTCGGTCCCGAGCAGGCGTGGCTGACCACCGAGGAGTTCCTCGCGGCGCTCGACGAGAACCTCGCCGCCCGCCTCGGCTGACCCCGCACCGACGCCCGCCGACCCGCTGCCCGCCACGACGGGCCGGGCGGCGGGCGTCGTCGTCAGCGCCCGGGCGCCGCGGCGAGCAGGGTCTGGCGTCACGTCGTGAAGGCACCCCGGGCGGGCCCGACGCGCGTCACGGCGCGGGTCGTGGCGGCTGTATCCTCGACGCCGTGGGCACTGATCGGGTGACCCCGGGCTCGCAGTCTTCACTCCGTGAAGCCAACCGTGCCCGGATCGTGAGTGCCGTCCAGCAGCGTGGCTCGCTCACGCAGGTCGAGCTGGCCGGTGTCACGGGGCTGTCGCCGGCCACGGTGTCGAACATCGTCAAGGAGCTCACCGGCGCGGGCGTCCTGCACACCACGCCCACCTCCCGCAGCGGCCGCCGCGCCCAGCAGGTCACCCTCGCGCGCAACCTCGGCCTCGTCGGCGGCGTCCACTTCGGCGCCCGGTCCCTGCGCGTCACGGTCGCGGACGTCGCGCACCGCATCGTCGCGGACCAGCGGATGCCCCTGCCCCCGGACCACCGGGCGGACGCGGGCCTGGAGCGGGCGTCGCTGCTGCTGACCGAGCTCGTCGACTCCGTCGAGGCCACGATGTCGGAGGTCCTCGCGGTCGGCGTCGGCGTGCCCGCCCCGGTCGACCCCGTCTCCGGGCGCATCGTCTCCGTCGGCGTGCTGCGCGGCTGGGACGGCGTCTCGGTGACCGAGGTGCTGGAGCGCCGCCTCGGGGTGCCCGTGCAGGTCGACAACGACTCGAACCTCGGCGCGCTCGCGGAGCTGCGGCTCGGGGCCGCCCGCGGCAAGCGGCACGTGCTGTACCTGCGCCTGTCGCACGGCGTCGGCAGCGGACTCGTCCTGGACGGCCGCGTCTACCACGGCCGGTCCGGCGCGGCGGGGGAGTTCGGGCACATCACGATCGACGACAACGGCCCGATCTGCCGCTGCGGCAACCGCGGCTGCCTGGAGACCTTCATCGGCGCGCCCGCGCTGCTCTCGATGCTCGAGGCCAGCCACGGGCACCTCACGCTGCCGGACGTGATCTCCCGCGCGCAGGAGGGGGACCCGGGCTGCCGGCGCGTCATCTCCGACGCGGGCCGGGCGCTCGCCGTCGCGGCGGCCAACACCTGCAACCTGTTCGACCCCGAGCTCGTCGTGGTCGGCGGGCGGCTCGCCGAGGCGGGGCCGATCCTGCTCGACACGTTCCGCAGCGTGCTCGCCCAGCGCACGCTGCCGAGCACCGCGGGGCCCGTCGAGGTGGTCGTCTCCGAGCTCGGCACCGCGGCGGAGGTGCGCGGGGCCCTGGCCCTGGCGCTCGACCACGCCGGTATTGCCCGCTCGGTGGCAGTGGCAGGATGACCCGGTGCAGCACGGCGCAGGGGAGCGACGCAGCGGAGGAGGACGTCCGATGACGACGACACCCGTCCTGTCGGTGCGGGGCGTGTCCCGCAACTACGGTGCCGTGCGCGCGCTCGTCGACGTCGACCTCGACATCCACGCGCACGAGGTGGTCGCCATCGTCGGCGACATCGGGGCCGGCAAGTCCACCCTCGCGCGCGTCATGTCGGGCGCCCTGGCCCCGGACGCCGGCCACATCGAGGTCGACGGCACGCCGGTCGCGATCCCGTCGACGCGCGAGGCCCGCGAGCTCGGCATCGCGACCGTGTTCCAGGACCTCGCGCTCTGCGAGAACCTCGACGTCGTCCAGAACCTGTTCCTCGGGCAGGAGCTCCGCCGCGGCGGGATGCTCGACGAGCGGCAGATGGAGCGGCGCGCGTGGGAGGTGCTGAGCCAGCTCGCGGCCCGGGTGCCGTCCGTGCGGGCGCCCGTCCGCGCGCTGTCCGGCGGGCAGCGGCAGGCCGTCGCGGTCGCCCGGGCCCTGGTCGGCAACCCGCGCGTCGTCGTGCTGGACGAGCCGCTGGCGTCGCTCGGCATCTCGCAGACCGCCGAGGTGCTCAACATGGTCGAGCGGCTGCGGGAGAGCGGCCTCGGGGTCGTCATGATCAGCCACTCGATGGTGGACGTGCAGGCCGTCGCGGACCGGATCGTCGTGCTGCGGCTCGGGCGGATCAACGGCGACTTCGACGCGCAGCACGCGTCCTACGAGGACCTCATCGCGGCGATCACCGGCATCACGCCGACCGGCCGGACGGCCCGGCCGCACCGCCCCGCCGCGATCTGACCGCGGCGGTCCGACCCCGGCCGGCCGCGCCGGCGCGGGCCGTCAGCGGAAGACGATCGTGCGGTGCCCGTCCAGCAGCACCCGGTGCTCCGCGTGCCACCGCACCGCGCGCGCCAGCGCCCGGCGCTCCACGTCCTGGCCGAGCGCGACCAGGTCCGCGACGGCGCGGGTGTGGTCCACGCGCTCGACGTCCTGCTCGATGATCGGGCCCTCGTCGAGGTCGCCCGTCACGTAGTGCGCGGTCGCGCCGATGAGCTTCACGCCGCGGTCGTGCGCCTGCGCGTACGGGCGGGCGCCCTTGAACGACGGCAGGAACGAGTGGTGGATGTTGATGACCCGCCCGGCCAGCGCCCGGCACAGGTCGTCGGACAGGATCTGCATGTAGCGCGCGAGCACCACCAGCTCGACGTCGAGCTCGTCCACCAGGCGCAGCAGCTCCGCCTCCGCGGCGGCCTTCGTGTCCTTCGTGACCGGCACGTGGTGGAACGGGATGTCGTAGAACGCCGCGAGGTCCGCCAGCGCCGTGTGGTTCGACACGAGGCCGACGATGTCGACCGGCAGCCCCTCGGACCGCTGCCGGAACGCCAGGTCGTTCACGCAGTGCGCGGCCGTCGACCCGAGCAGCAGGGTGCGGATGCGGCGTCCCGCGACGTCGAGCGACCAGTCCATGGAGAACCGCGGCGCGAGGGCGCCGAGCGCGGACTCCAGCTCCTCGCGGGTACGGGCCGCGGCGACCTCCACCCGCATGAAGAACAGCCCCGAGAGCGGGTCGCCGAACTGCTGCGACTCGGTGATGTTCCCCCCGTGCTCCGCGAGCAGCCCCGCGACCGCGGCGACGATGCCCGGCTGGTCGGGGCAGGACAGCGACAGCACCCAGGAGGTCGTGGTGGTGGACACGAGGGGAGGGTACCCGCGGCCCGGCGCGCGGGGCGGCGGCGCCCGGGATGCGGCCGTTCACCCGCGCGTCGGGACCTGTGGGTGGTCGGGGCCGCGCGCGGCCTGAGACGATGGGGTGCATGAGCGAGACCGAGGTGACCATCCGCCCCGTCGCCGACGCCGAGGCGGGCGAGCTGCTGACCCTGCGCCGCGCCGCGTTCGTCACCGAGGCGCAGCAGTACGACGACCCGCACATCCCGCCCCTCACGCAGACCCTGTCGGAGCTGCGCGCGGACCTCGCGGCCGAGGGCGTCGTCACGCTCGGCGCGTGGGCCGGGCACCGCCTGGTCGGGTCCATCCGCGTCGTCATCGAGGGCCGCAAGGCCACGCTCGGCCGGTTCGCGGTGGCCCCCGACCAGCAGGGCCACGGCATCGGGACCCGGCTGCTGCTCGCGATCCTCCCGCACCTGCCGGAGGACGTGGAGGAGATCTGGGTGTTCACCGGGCGCGACTCGGTGCAGAACCTCGCGCTGTACGAGAAGCACGGCTACACCCACGAGCACGACCAGACCGTCGGGGACCTCACGTACGCGTACCTGCGGCGCATCCTCGGGGACGACGACGCGGAGGCCCCGGCCACGGCGTGAGGCCGGGCGGTGCGCGCCCGCGTCGTCCCGAGCGGCGGACCGCCGACCCGCCGGCACGGCGTCGTTGCTAGGCTGACGCAGGTCGCGACTGGCGCACAGGTGGGGCACCACCGGGGAGCGACGCGAGCAGCACGACGTCGGGTCGGACGCCTGGGCCCCGCGGTCATCCACACACCACCGGTGTGCGGCCGACGACCGACCGCGCACGCCGACTGCCGAGGAGACGCATGAGCGCCGACACCACGCCCCTGCTCGACCAGAACCTGTCCCAGGTGGACCCGGAGATCGCGGCGGTCCTGGACGGGGAGCTCGCCCGCCAGCAGGGCACGCTCGAGATGATCGCGTCCGAGAACTTCGTGCCGCGCGCCGTCCTGCAGGCGCAGGGCTCCGTGCTCACGAACAAGTACGCCGAGGGCTACCCGGGCCGTCGCTACTACGGCGGCTGCGAGCAGGTCGACATCGCGGAGAACCTCGCGATCGCCCGCGCGAAGGACCTGTTCGGTGCCGAGCACGCCAACGTCCAGCCGCACTCCGGCGCCACCGCGAACGCGGCCGTGCTGCACGCCCTCGCCAGCGCCGGCGACCGCATCCTCGGCCTCGAGCTCGCGCACGGCGGCCACCTCACGCACGGCATGAAGATCAACTTCTCCGGCAAGCTCTACGACGTCGGCGCGTACGGCGTGAACCCGGACACCTTCCTCATCGAGCCGGAGGCGATCCGCGAGGCCGCCCTCAGGCACCGGCCGCAGGTCATCATCGGCGGCTGGTCCGCCTACCCGCGGCACCTCGACTTCGCCGCGATGCGGGAGATCGCCGACGAGGTCGGCGCGAAGCTCTGGGTCGACATGGCGCACTTCGCCGGCCTCGTCGCCGCGGGCCTGCACCCGTCGCCCGTGCCCTACGCCGACGTCGTGTCGTCCACCGTGCACAAGACGATCGGCGGCCCCCGCTCGGGCTTCATCCTGAGCCGTGAGGAGTACGCCAAGAAGATCGACTCCGCGGTGTTCCCGGGCCAGCAGGGCGGCCCGCTCATGCACGTCATCGCCGCCAAGGCCGTGTCGTTCAAGATCGCCGGCTCGGAGGACTTCCGCGACCGCCAGCAGCGCACCATCGACGGCGCCCGGATCATCGCCGACCGGCTGGTGTCGCCCGAGGTCGCCGCCGCGGGCGTCTCCGTGCTGACCGGCGGCACCGACGTGCACCTGGTGCTGGTCGACCTGCGGCACTCGTCGCTCGACGGCCAGCAGGCCGAGGACCTCCTGCACGACGTCGGCATCACCGTGAACCGCAACGCGGTGCCGTTCGACCCGCGCCCCCCGCGCGTCACGTCCGGCCTGCGGATCGGCACGCCGGCGCTCGCGACCCGCGGGTTCGGTGACGCCGAGTTCACCGAGGTCGCGGACATCATCGCGACCGCGCTGACCGCCGGTGCCGCCGCCGACGTCGAGGCGCTGCGCGCGCGTGTGGCCAAGCTGGCCGACGCGTTCCCGCTGTACCCCGGCCTCCAGCAGTACTGACGGGGACTGCGACATGACGGCGAAGACGCTCGACGGCAAGGCCACGGCCGCCGCGATCAAGGACGAGCTCAAGGCGCGGGTGGCGGTGCTCGCGGAGCGCGGCATCACGCCTGGGCTCGGCACGCTGCTGGTGGGGGAGGACCCGGGCTCGGTGTCCTACGTCGCCGGCAAGCACCGGGACTGCGCGGAGGTCGGCATCGCGTCCATCCGCGAGGACCTGCCCGCGGACGCCTCCCAGGAGGACATCGAGGCCGCCGTGCAGCGGCTCAACGAGGACCCGGCGTGCACCGGGTTCATCGTGCAGCTGCCGCTGCCGCGGGGCATCGACACCAACCGGGTGCTCGAGCTCGTCGACCCCGACAAGGACGCCGACGGCCTGCACCCGACCAACCTGGGCCGGCTGGTGCTGCGGGTCAACGAGGAGATCGACTCCCCGCTGCCCTGCACGCCGCGCGGCATCATCGAGCTGCTGACGCGGCACGGGGTGTCCCTCGCGGGGGCGGACGTCACGGTCATCGGGCGCGGCACGACGGTCGGGCGGTCCATCGGGCTGCTGCTGACCCGCCGCGCCGTGAACGCGACGGTGACGCTCACGCACACGGGCACCGCCGACCTCGGCGAGCACACCCGCAACGCCGACGTGATCGTCGCCGCCGCCGGCGTGCCGGGGATCCTCACGGCCGACCTGGTGAAGCCGGGCGCCGTGGTGGTCGACGTGGGCGTCTCCCGGGTGTCCGACCCGGAGACGGGCAGGAGCCGGATCGCCGGTGACGTCGACGCCGGCGTGGCCGAGGTGGCCGCGTGGGTGAGCCCGAACCCGGGCGGCGTCGGGCCGATGACCCGCGCGATGCTCCTCGCGAACGTCGTCGAGGCGGCCGAGCGCCAGGCCTGACGCCACCGCTCGGACGCCGAGGGCACGCACGACCAGCCCCTCGGACGCCTCCGCGAGGCTTGCGCGGACCG
>NZ_JBCLVN010000060.1:0-20035 GCF_039548315.1 Cellulomonas olei | reverse complement strand
GGCCGAGCGCCAGGCCTGACGCCACCGCTCGGACGCCGAGGGCACGCACGACCAGCCCCTCGGACGCCTCCGCGAGGCTTGCGCGGACCGCGCTCACCGAGAGTCCAGGACACGCCCGGTTTCGCGGCTGCGCGCCGGCGTGTCCTGGACTCTCGGCGTGCGCCGGCGCGTGCGGGTGCGCGTGCGCGGGCGACCAGTCCTCCCCGACGCCTTCAGCGACGCTTGCGTGCACCGGGCTCACTGAGAGTGCAGGACATGCCCGGTTTTGCGGTTGCGCGTCGGCGTGTCCTGGACTCTCGGCGTGCGCCGGCGCGTGCGGGTGCGCGTGCGCGGGCGACCAGTCCTCCCCGACGCCTTCAGCGACGCTTGCGTGCACCGGGCTCACTGAGAGTGCAGGACATGCCCGGTTTTGCGGTTGCGCGTCGGCGTGTCCTGGACTCTCGGCGTGTGCGTGTGCGGGTGCGGGTGCGCGTGCGTGGGGTGGGCGCGGGTGCGCGTGGGTGCGCGGGTGTGCGGTGGGGCGGGCCGGGGGGCGGGTCGCGCGGTCAGGCGGACGTCGTCGCGAGGACCGCGCGGGCCGTGGTCGCGTCGATCACGTCGGCCAGCGGGGCGTAGAGCCGGATCGCGTCGAGCGCGCGGGCGTGGGACGCGTCGTCGGCGCCGGCGCACGCCTCGGCGACGACGCGCACCGCCACCCCCGCGTCCGCGGCGGCGAGCGCGGTGGACAGCACGCAGCAGTCGGTGGAGACGCCGGTCAGCAGCATCGTGTCCCCGGGGCCCACGTGGGCCGCGAGGTCGGGGCCCCATTTGCCGAACGTCGTGGCCGTCACGACCGGGGCCCGCGCCGCGAGGTCGGCGAGCTCCGGGACGACCGCGTACGCCGGGGCGTCCTCGGGCTGCAGGGCGAACGGCCAGTCCGCGTAGTAGGCCACCCACGCGCCGGTGGGGTGCTCGGGCGCGACGAACCGCGTGAACACGGTCCGGTCCGCGCCGGCCGCCTCGGCGAGCGACCGCACGACGGGCAGGGCCTCGGCGAACCGCGGCGCGGCCCAGGGGCTGCCCGGGTCGGCGAACACCGGCTGCATGTCGACCACGACCAGCACCGCCCGCCCCGGCGTCGCGCCGGACCCGCCCGTCGGGGCGGGCGCGCCCGGCGAGGTGGTGTCCTGCCCGCCGGGCGACGTGGCGCTGTGCCTGCCGGGCGACGTGGTGTCGCGCCCGCCGGGCGACATGGTGTCGCGCCCGCCGGGCGACATGGTGTCGCGCCCGCCGGGCGACATGGTGTCGCGCCCGCCGGGCGACATGGTGTCGCGCCCGCCGGGCGACATGGTGTCGCGCCCGCCGGGCGACATGGTGTCGCGCCCGCCGGGCGACATGGTGTCGCGCCCGCCGGGCGACGTGGCGTCGTGCCCGCCCGGCGACGTGGCGTCGTCCGCGGCGGCCCGCCCGATCCCGGCCGTCACCGCGCCGCCGCCGAGCCGGAGCCCGCGTCCGCTCCCGCCCCCGACGGCGGCAGCGCCTCCTGCCGGCGCACCGCCCCGCGGCGCAGCAGCAGCGTCCCGGCGAACCCGACCACCAGCGCCACGAGCACGCCGAGGTTCGCGTACGCCCACGCGCCGTCCTTGCCACCGAGACCCACCGCGCCCAGCAGGTAGCCCTGCCAGGACAGCCACGCCGCGGACGCGTTGGTGACGAGCCCCCAGCCGAGCACGGTGCCGGCCGCGAGCAGGGTCAGCGGCGCGCCGGCGGCCCGGCCGTAGCGGCCGCGCGGGTCGTACAGGTCGAGGTCGTCGTAGTCGCGGCGGCGCAGCAGGACGTCGGCGAGCATGATCCCGGCCCAGGCGGCGACGGGGACGCCGAGCGTGATGAGGAAGCCCTGGAAGACCCCGAAGAACGTGTCCGAGCCGAACACGATGTAGACCGTGCCGAGCACCATGATGACGCCGTCGATGCCGGCCGCGACGGGCCGGGACACGGGAAGCCCGGTGGACACCAGCGCGAGGCCGGAGGAGTAGATGTCGAGCACGGCCCCGCCGACGAGGCCGAGCACCGCCACCACCGCGAACGGCACCAGGTACCAGGTCGGCAGGATCGTGGTGAGCGCGCCGATCGGGTCGGCGGAGATCGCCGTCCGCAGCTCCGGGTCGGAGCCCGCGAGCAGCAGGCCGAACACCAGCAGGACCACCGGGGCGAGCGAGGCCCCGAACGTGGTCCACCCGACGACGCCGCGGCCGGACGTGTGCCGGGGCAGGTACCGCGAGTAGTCGGCGGCCATGTTGACCCAGCCCAGCCCGAACCCGGTCATCATGAACACGAGCGCGCCGATGAACGCCTGGGCGCTCCCCGCGGGCAGGGCGGTGACCGCGGCGGTGTCGACGTGGTCCAGCACCAGCAGCACGTAGCCGACCGTGAGCACGGCGGTGACGACCGTGATGACGGTCTGCATCCGCATGATGAGGTCGAAGCCGAACACCCCGCCCGCGATGATGAGCGCCGCCACGACGACGAGGGCCACCACCTGCACGCCGCTGCCGCCGCCCCAGCCGAGCGCCTCGACGACGGTGGCCGTGGCCAGCGTCGCGAGCGCGGTGAGGATCGTCTCCCAGCCGACCGTGAGCAGCCAGGACAGCACCGCTGCGACCCGGTTGCCCTGGACGCCGAGCGCCGCCCGCGACAGCACCATGGTGGGGGCGGACCCGCGCTTGCCGGCCAGGGCGACGACGCCGCACAGCAGGAACGAGAACACGATGCCGACGACGCTCGCGACGAGCGCCTGCGTGAAGGACACGCCGAAGTCGAGCACCCAGGCGCCGTAGGACAGGCCGAGCACGGAGACGTTCGCCGCGAACCACGGCCAGAACAGCTGGCGCGGGGTCCCCTTGCGGTCCGCGTCGGCGATGATGTCGACGCCGGCCGACTCCACGGTCAGGGCGCTCCCGGCGGGGGCCGGGCCGGAGGGGACGACACCGGGCACCGCGTCGTGCGCGGGACCGGCCGGGTGGGGGACGGACATCGGGCCTCCTCGGGCCTCGGGGGTGCGGTGCGGGGTCAGGCGGGCGGCGGGACGGACGCGGCGAGCAGCGCCACGGTCTCCCGCAGCACCGGGCGCGGCGTGGCGAGCGTGCTGCGGGCGAACCCGCGGCCGGCCCGCCCGCACGCGGGGCCGTCGGTCAGCGCCACGCCGCCGCGGGCGAAGTGCCGTCCGGGGTGGTCACCGATGCCGAGGCCGCGGCAGTCGAGCCAGGCCAGGTAGGTGCCCTCCGGCGGGGTGTAGCGGACGGCGGGGAGCTGCTCGGCCAGCAGGTCGGCGAGCAGCAGCCGGTTGCCGTCGAGGTACTCCAGGAGGCCGTCGAGCCACGGGCCGCCGTCGGTGTACGCGGCGGTGCTCGCCAGGACCCCGGGGGTCGACGCGCCGTGCTCGTACTCCTCGCCGACCTCCCGCCAGCGGGCGGCGTCCGCGTCGGACCCGAGCACCACCTGGGCGCACTTCAGGCCGGGGATGTTCCACGCCTTCGACGCCGACGTCGCGGTGACCGCGTGGGCCGCGGCGACCGGGTCGACCGAGGCGTACGGCACGTGCCGCCGGCCGGGGTAGACGAGCGGCGCGTGGATCTCGTCCGCGAACACCCGGGCGCCGTGCGCGTCGGCCACGCGCGCGAGGCCGAGCAGCTCCTCGCGGTCCAGCACCCGGCCGGTCGGGTTGTGCGGGTTGCAGAGCACGAGCAGGCCGCCGCCGTCGGCGAGCGCCCGCCCGATCGCGTCCAGGTCGTGCACGAGCCGGTCGCCGTCCGGCACGAGCGGGACCTCGACGACCCGTCGCCCGAGGGTCGCGGGCACGGTGAGGAACGGCATGTACGCGGGGGTCGGCAGGACGATGGTCGACCCGGGCGCGGTGAGGTGCCGGACGGTGGCCCGGAACGCCGCCATGACGTCGCCGACGGGGCGCACGCGCGCGGGGTCGGGCTGCCAGCCGTACCGGTCGGCGGACCACCCGGCGTAAGCCTCCGCGAGGTCGTCGGCGAGCGCGGGCGGCAGGTAGCCGAACCGCTCGCGCTCGACGGCCTCCCGCAGCGCCTCCCGGACGGCCGGCGCGGTTCCCAGGTCGGACTCGGCGACGAACGCCCCGATGCTGTCCGGGAACAGCGACCACTTGAGGCCGCCGGCCGCGCGCAGGTCCGCCACCGTGCGGCGGTCCACGGCGGGGTCGAGGCCGGTGCGTGCGCTGTCCATCGTCCGTCCCCTCGGGTGGTTGCGGAGGTCCCGGGCCATCCCACCACCGCGCGGCCGGGCCCACCAGGGACGAGGCGCCGGACGAGACGAACGCGACACCCGCGCGACCCCGCGCGGCCGGCGGGCGTGTCGGTGGCATGGGGTTGGATGGTCCGCGTGCTGACGGTAGCGACTGCGAACGTGAACGGGATCCGGGCCGCCTTCAAGCGGGGGATGGGCGACTGGCTGGCCACCCGCCGGCCGGACGTGCTGCTGCTGCAGGAGGTGCGCGCGTCGGACGAGATCCTCGCCGACCACCTGGCCGCGGACGGCTGGGACCTGGCGCACGAGGCCAGCGAGACGAAGGGCCGGGCGGGCGTCGCGATCGCGTCCCGGCTGCCGATGAGCGCCGTGCGGATCGGCATCGGCACGGGCGTGCCGGCGGACTCGGGGCGCTGGGTGGAGGCCGACCTCGAGCTGCCCGGGGGCGGCCTGCTCACCGTCGTGTCCGCCTACGTCCACTCCGGCCAGGCCGGGACGCCGAAGATGGACGAGAAGTTCGCCTTCCTCGACGTCATGACCAAGCGCCTCGCGGAGCTCGCGGGCGGGGAGCACGAAGCGGTCGTCGCCGGGGACCTCAACATCGCCCACCGCGAGGTGGACATCAAGAACTGGCGCGGCAACCGCAAGGCCGCCGGGTTCCTCCCGGAGGAGCGGGCGTACCTCGACGTGTGGTTCGACGAGCAGGGCTGGCGGGACCTGGGCCGGGAGCACGGTGGTGAGGGCCCGGGGCCGTACACGTGGTGGTCGTGGCGCGGGCAGGCGTTCGACAACGACTCCGGCTGGCGGATCGACTACCAGCTCGCGACGCCGGGGCTGGCGGACCGCGTGCGGTCGGTGGAGATCGACCGCGCCGCGACGTACGACGCACGGTTCAGCGACCACGCGCCGGTGGTCGTCGCCTACGACCTCTGAGCGGCCCGCGGGGACGGCCCGTCGCGGCGGCGGGCGCACCGCGCGACCGGCCGGCCCGGGCTCAGCCCGCCTGCTCGGGCGTCCAGGTCGCCGACGCCGAGCCGGGGACGCCGCCGCGCATCTCGGTGATCGTCCCGGACGCGTCGGCCGTGAGGAAGGCGTCGTCGTAGTCGTCGCCGACGGTCACGACGAGCTCGAGCGCCGCGCCCTCGTCGGTGGTCGACCGCCGGACGCTGACCGTCGGGCCGTCCTCGTCGTCGATGCCGGTGAGCTCCGCGGCCCGGCCGGTCAGGGACTCGACCACCGACCAGTCGACCTGCGTGACGTCGAACAGCTCGTCGGGGAGCTCCGCGGGGTCCGGCTGGATGGTCGCGGCACCGTCGCGCGAGGCGCGGCCGTCGCGCCACACGAACCGGTCGGTCGTCTGCGCCCCGGGGGACGTGAGCGCCTCGGCCACCACGTACGTCTGGAACAGGACGAGGTCGGTGAACTGCGCGCCGTCGGCCTCCGCGAGCAGGTCGTCGACGACCTGCTGCGTGCGGTCCGCCGGGAAGATGCTCGCGGCCTCGGCCCGCTCCCGCTCCCGCTGCGCGACGGCGTCGCTGAGCGAGGAGCCGTCCAGGAGCGCGGTCACGACGGAGCGCTCGGGCCACGCGCGACCGACGAAGCCGGCGAGGAACGCGAGCACGAGCAGCACGGCGGGGATGCGCAGCATGCCCCGGCCGTCGCGGCCGCGGGCCGGCGCGGCCTCCCACACCGGCGCCTCGGGCAGCCGGGCGACGGTGGTGTCCCGTTCCGCGGCCTCCTGCCACTCGGCGGGGGCGGGGTCGAGCAGGACGACGTCCGGCCGGTCGGCGTGCAGCTGGGCGACCACGACCACCGCCCCGCTCTGCAGCGACGGCAGCGTGCCGAGGTTCACCAGCGCGCGGGTCGTCGTGGTGTAGGCGGGGCGGGTGCGGGAGGCGACGACCAGGCGGATGTCGCACAGCGGCTGGTCGTTGACGGTGGTGCCGGTGGCCCGGGTGCTGAGCACCCGGGCGAGGGAGATGCGGTTCTCCCGCCCGGCGGCCTCGACGTCGGCCGGGCGCGCGGCGTGGACCCCGGCCATCGACGTCCCGATGCCCACGACCGCCAGCAGGAGCGCGCTGACGACGGCCGCCACGGGCAGCAGCCACGGCATCCCCCCGTCCCCCGCGCCGATCGCCATCAGGACGACGGAGGAGGCGAGGACACCGGACGCGGCAGCGAGGATCAGGCGGAGCACGCCCGACATGGTGCACCGGCCCGTGGAGGGCGGCAAGCCGTCCGGCGTGTCGCTGACGTGCAGGAACGTGGTCTCGGGCCCTCGCGGCGGGTCAGTCCGGTGCCGGCGCGCCGGGCAGCTCGCGCATCCGCAGCAGGGGCGACAGCAGGACCGGGAGGGCGGCGACGAGGGTGCCGGCGGCCCCCACCCAGAGCGCGGGCACGACGCCCCACGTGTGCCCGAGCCAGCCTCCCAGCAGGCCGCCGAGCGGGCTCGTGCCCCAGACGATGAAGCGCACGGACGCGTTCATGCGCCCGAGCAGCAGCGGCGGGCAGACGCGCTGCCGGAAGCTCACCTGCGCGACGTTGTAGACGACCACCGCGAACGACAGCAGCCCGCCGGCGGCGACGAGCACCGCCTGGGGCGGCAGGGGCAGTGCGGCGGCGAGCGGGGCGAGCGCGGTCGCGGGGGCGAACGCCAGGGCGGCGAGCGGGATGACCCGGCCCTCGCCGACCCACCGGACCAGGCGGTCGGAGGCCACGGCGCCGAGCAGGCCGCCCACGGCGGACGCGGACAGCACGGTGCCGTACGCGGCCTCGTCGAGCCCGAGGTCGCGCAGGGCGTACAGCACGAGCAGCGACCCGGAGACCGCGCCGAACAGGTTGCCCAGCGCGGTGCACGCGACGATGCGGCGCAGCAGCGGCTGCCGCAGGACGAAGCCCAGCCCCTCGGCGATCTCCGCCCGCAGGGGCCGGCGGTGCTCCGGGGAGGGGAGCGTCTCGACCTGCCGGATGCGCCCCACGGCGAACGCCGAGACCAGGTACGTCACGGCGTTGACGGCGATGAGCAGCGGTGCGGCGACGACCCGCAGCAGGGCGCCGCCGACCGCCGGGGCGGCGACCTGCGCCACCGACTGGGTGGCCTGGAGCTTGGCGTTGCCCTCGCCGACGTGCGCCAGACCGACCAGTCCCGGGACGTACGACTGGTGCGCGACGTCGAAGAACACGGTGGCGGCGCTGATGACGAGCGCGCCCGCGTACAGGGTCGCCATCGAGGCGTGCCCGGTGAGCGCCAGCGCGACGACGACCGCGAGCGTGGCGGCCCGCACCAGGTCCGCGACGATCAGCACGCGCCGCTTGCGCATCCGGTCGACCCAGGCGCCCGTCGGGAGGCCGATGACGAGGAACGCGGCGGTCTCCGCCGCGGTGAGCAGCCCCATCTGCCACTCGCTGGCGCCGAGCTCGCGCACGGCGAGGACGGGCAGCGCGAGGGCCGTCAGCTGCGCCCCGAGCTGGCCGAGGGCGTCGCCCACCCAGAGCCGGCGGAAGTCCGCGTGCCGCACGAGCGACCGGTGGGGCGGGGCCTCGACGGCGGGCGCGGGGCCGGGGGCGCCGGCGGGTCCGGGGGAGGTCATGCCGCCAGCATGGCGCCACTGATTGGGATAAGTCAATCAGTGGGTAGGATCGAGCCATGCCCGACGACCGCACGGCCGAGCTCGACGCCGACGCGCGCGCGCTCGCCTCCACGGTGCGCCTGCGCATCCTGCGCCTGTGCCTCGACGAGTCGCTCACCAACCGGGAGATCGCGGAGCGTCTGGGGCGCAACCCCGCGACCGTGCTGCACCACGTCCGGACCCTCGTCGACCGCGGCTTCCTCGCCGCCGAGCCCGTCCGCCGCGGCGCCCGCGGGTCGCGGGAGGTGCCCTACCGGGCGACCGGCCGGTCGTGGCACGCCCCGGAGTTCCCCGGCATGTGGCAGGTCATGGTCAGCACGTTCCTGGAGGAGCTGCACGAGGCCGACCCCGCGACCGTCCGGATGACGCGGCTCGGGGTGCGGCTCAGCGCCGAGGAGCACGCGGAGCTGCTGGAGCGCGTCGACGGGTTCCTCGAGGAGCTGGCCGCCCGGCGCCCGACGCCCGGCGGGCGGCCGTACTCGCTGCTGTTCGCGCTGCACGAGGACGCCGCACGGGTGGCGGGCCGGGCGACGCAGGAGCCCCCGGCGGCGGGGACGGCGGCCTCCGCCGCGGCCGGGGGCTGAGCGGGCGGGGGCTGAGCGGGCAGGGGAGCGGCGCGTCAGGCGGCCGGGCCGCTCGCCGTCGCGACGAGGAACGCGGGAGCGTGCAGCCCGGCGTCCGCGAACGCTCCCGCCACCGCCGCCGCCACGTCGTCCACCGCGTCGGCGGCCACGAGCGCGATCGCCGACCCGCCGAACCCGCCGCCGGTCATGCGGGCCCCGAGGGCCCCCGCGTCGCGGGCGGACTCCACGGCGAGGTCGAGCTCCCGGCACGACACCTCGTAGTCGTCGCGCAGCGAGGTGTGCGACGCGTCCATGACCGGGCCGACCTCGGCGACGCGGCCGGCGTCGAGCAGGGACACGAACTCCTCGACCCGCGCGATCTCCGTGACCACGTGCCGCACCCGGCGCACCAGCACCTCGGCGTCGTCCGAGCCCTCGCCGACGGGGCCGGTGCCGTGCGCGAGCGTCGCCAGCGCGTCCCCGAGCCCGTCCGGGGTGATCTCGCGCAGCGTCGGGACGCCGAGCACGGCGGCCGCCTGCTCGCACGCGGCGCGGCGGGCGGCGTACTGCCCGTCGACCAGGGCGTGCTCCGCCTTGGTGTCGATGACGAGCAGCGCGAGGCCGTGCGCGGCGAGGTCGAACGGCACGTGCCGGACGGCGCCGTCCCGGCAGTCGAGCAGCAGCGCGTGCCCGTCGCGCGCCCGCAGCGACACGGACTGGTCCATGCCGCCGGTCATCGCGCCGGCGATCTCGTTCTCGGCGCGGATGCACGCCCGGGCGAGCGCGGTCCGCCCGGCGTCGTCCGGCCGCGCGAGCGACCCCGCGAGGCCGAGCGCGAAGACGGCGTCGAGCGCGACCGCGGCCGAGCACTCCAGGGCGGCGGACGACGACAGCCCGGCGCCGTACGGCACGCAGGAGTCCACGGCGATGTCGAACCCGCCGACGTCCTGGCCGGCCTGGCGCAGCGCCCACGCGACCCCGGCGACGTAGGCGGGCCAGCCGTCGACGGTGCCGGGGGCCACGTCGTCCAGCGTGACCTCGCGGACGTCGGCCGACTCCTGCGCGGACACCAGCCGCACCGTGCCGGCGTCCGTGCGGCGCACCGCCACGTAGGTGCGGTGGGGGAGCGCGAACGGCAGGCACAGGCCGCCGTTGTAGTCCGTGTGCTCGCCGATGAGGTTCACGCGGCCGGGCGCCGACCACGTCCCGTCCGGCTCGTCGCCGAACGCCTCGGTGAACAGCGCCCGCACCCGCTCGGCGCCGTCCGCGGGCTCCCAGGAGGGCACCTGCACCGCGGCGGTCACCGGGCCACCTCCTGCAGGCGGGCGGCGATCCGCTCGGGCGTCGTGTCGCTGATCCAGGCGGCCATGGCCGACTCCACTCCTGCGAGGTACTTGAGCTTGCCCGGCGCGCGCAGCACCGAGAACACCTGCAGGTGCAGGCGGGACAGGTCGCGGCCCTCGCGCACGGGGGCCTGGTGCCAGCCGGAGATGTACGGCAGCGCGATCGGGCTCCCGTCGTCCGGGTCGACGAAGAACAGGTCGAGCCGCCGCAGCAGCTCCAGGTAGGTCACCGCCAGGTCGTCGCGCTCGGCGTCCGTCAGGGCCGGCAGGTCGGGCACGTCCCGGCGCGGGGCCAGGTGCACCTCGACGGGCCACCGCGCCGCGAACGGCACGTACGCCACCCAGTGCTCGGACTCCAGCACGACGCGGGTGCCGTGCCGCAGCTCCGCGTCCAGCACGTCGCGGCCGAGCAGGCCGCCGGTGCGCTCCGCGTGCACGCGCGCCTGCTCGAGCATCGCCCGGGTGCGCGGGGTGAGGTACGGGAAGGCGTAGATCTGCCCGTGCGGGTGGTGCAGCGTGACGCCGATCTCCTTGCCGCGGTTCTCGAACGCGAACACCTGCTCGATGCCGGGCAGCGCGCCGAGCGCGCGGGTGCGGTCCGCCCACGCCTCGACGACGGTGCGCATCCGCCGCGGCGACACCGTGCGCAGCGACGCCGTGGGGTCCGAGGAGAAGCAGATGACCTCGCAGCGACCGGCGGCGGGGCGGGTGGGCCACAGCTCCTCGCCGTCCGCCCGGGTCACGACGTCCGGGACGCCGGGGACCGCCATCAGCGACGGGAACCGGTTCTCGAAGACGACCACGTCGTAGTCCGTGTCCGGCACCTCGCCGTCCTGGTACGCCGCGCCGGGCCGCGCCGGGGCCAGCGGGTTCGCGTCGGCCGGCGGCAGGAACGTCCGGTTCATGCGGTGAGCCGCCATGGGGATCCAGTCCCCGGTGAGCGGGTCGCGGCGCAGCTCCGGGCCGGTCACCGGCCGCGCCACCCCGTCGGGGCCGACGACGGGCGCGAACCGGTCCGGCAGGGGCCGCGGGTCGTCGAGCCGGCGCGTGGCCGCCCCGGAGACGTACGGCTCCGAGTCGTCGAAGTAGAGCAGCTCCCGCCCGTCCGCCATCGACGTGCGGGTGCGGCGGACGCCCGGCGTCAGCAGGTCGGTGTCCACGGTCGGCGCGGGGTCGGTCACGGTCACGCGTCAGGTCTCCTTCGACGGGGCGGGGGTCGGCACGAGCAGGGTGCAGCCGGTGTCCGCGAGGACGGCGCGGGCGGGGCCCGGCAGGGCGTCGTCGCTGACCAGCACGTCCACCTCGGTGAGCGGGGCGATCCGCGCGAGCCCGACGACGCCCCACTTGGTGTGGTCGGCGAGCACGGTGACGGCGGCGGCGCACCGCAGCAGCGCCCGGTCGGTGGCGGCCTCGGCGAGGTTCGGCGTCATGAGCCCGGACTCGTCGAGGCCGTGCACGCCGAGGAACAGGCGGTCCACCCGCAGGGTCGACAGCGCCGCGTCGGCGACGGGGCCGACGAGCGCGTCCGACGGGGTGCGGCTGCCGCCGGTGAGGATCACGTCGAGCGGCCCGGCGCCCGGGGCGGCCCGGTGGAGCGTCTGCGCGACGGGCAGGGAGTTCGTCACGACCGTCAGGGGCCGCAGGGCGGCGTCGGCGGCGAGGCGCTCCGCCAGCAGGTGCGTGGTGGTCCCCGCCGAGAGCGCGACGGCCTGGCCGGGCTCGACCGTCCGGGCGGCGAGCCGGGCGATCGCCTCCTTCTCGGCGGTGGCCCAGCCGGACTTCGCCTCGAAGCCCGGCTCGTCGGTGGGGCGGCCGGCGCCGTCCGGGGCGACGGCGCCGCCGTGCACCCGGCGGACCAGGCCGGCGCGGTCGAGCTCGGTGATGTCGCGGCGGACCGTCATCTCGGAGACGTCGAGGCTCTCCACGAGGTCCGCCACGCGGACGGCGCCGTGGGCGCGCACCTCCGCGACGATGCGGTCCTGTCGTTGGCTGGCGAGCACGGCGACAGTATCCACCAGATCCGCACACGAACCAACAGCCCCGCGCACGTGCGCGGGTCCGGCGGGCGCGTCGGTGCTACCGCCCGACCGGGGTCAGCCCGAGCGAGCGCCCCGCGAGCCCCCGGGAGCGCGCCGTGAGCGAGCGCGCGACGCCCCGCAGCGCCACGGCGGCGGGGGAGTCCGGGGCCGTCAGCACGACGGGCGTGCCGCCGTCGCCGGCCTCGCGCAGCCGCACGTCGAGCGGGACCTGACCCAGCACCGGCACGGTCCCGCCCGTGGAGCGCGACAGCCCCTCGGCGACGCGCGCGCCGCCGCCGGCGCCGAACAGCTCCAGCCGCGACCCGTCCGGCTGCTCCAGCCATGCCATGTTCTCCACGACGCCGACCACGCCCTGGCGGGTCTGGGTCGCGATGGAGCCGGCCCGCTCCGCGACCTCGGCCGCGGCGGGCTGCGGCGTGGTGACCACGACGAGCTCCGAGCCCGGCAGGAGCTGCGCCACGGAGATCGCGATGTCGCCGGTCCCGGGCGGCAGGTCCAGCAGCAGCACGTCCAGGTCGCCCCAGAACACGTCCGCCAGGAACTGCTGCAGCGCGCGGTGCAGCATCGGCCCCCGCCACACCACCGGCTGGCCCGGGGGGACGAACATGCCGATGGAGATCACCTTGACGTCGTGGGCGATCGGCGGCAGCAGCATCTCGTCCACCCGGGTCGGCGGCTGGGTGACGCCCAGCATCCGGGGGATCGAGAACCCGTAGATGTCGGCGTCCACGACCCCGACCCGCAGCCCGTCGGCGGCCATCGCGACCGCGAGGTTCGCCGTGACCGAGGACTTGCCGACCCCGCCCTTGCCGGAGGCCACCGCGAACACCTTCGTCAGCGAGGTCGGCTTGCTGAACGGGATCACCGGCTCCGGCCCGCCGCGCAGCCGCTCGGTCAGCGCGGCGCGCTGCTCGGGGCTCATGACGCCGAGCGCCATGCGGACGTCCGCGACGCCCTCGACCGCCAGCACGGCGGACGTGACGTCCTTCGTGATCGTGTCCTTCAGCGGGCAGCCGGCCGTGGTCAGGTCGATCCCCACGGTGACGCGGGTGCCGCCCGGGGCCGCCGTGTCGACGTCCACCGAGCGCACCATCCCGAGCTCGGTGACGGGGCGGCGGATCTCGGGGTCGACCACCCGCGTCAGCGCCTCGCGCACGGCGGCGGCGACGGCCTCGGGGTCTCGGGTGTCCAGGACGGGTGGCATGCCGTCCATCGTAGGTGCGGCGGGCGGGCGTGCCGTCAGGGCGTCGGGCCGGCGGCGGGCCGGGCGTCCGCCGGCGCGCCCTCCCGGGAGGCCGGCGGGTCGTCCTCGTCCGGGGCCGCCGCGCGGTCCTCGGTCAGGTCCTCCAGCAGGTTGCGCAGCTCCGAGCGGACGAAGTCGCGGGTCGCGACCTCGGACAGCGCGATGCGCAGCGCGGCCATCTCCCGGGCGAGGAACTCGGTGTCCGCGAGGTTCCGCTCGGCGCGCTGCCGGTCCTGCTCGGCCTGCACGCGGTCGCGGTCGGTCTGGCGGTTCTGCGCGAGCAGGATGAGCGGCGCGGAGTACGACGCCTGGAGCGACAGCATGAGCGTCAGGGCGGTGAACCCGTTGCGCGCCGAGTCGAACCGCAGGTCCTCGGGGCCCCACGAGTTCCACACCAGCCACGCGACGCAGAACAGGCTCAGCCACAGCAGGAACCGCGGGGTGCCCATGAACCGGGCGATGCCCTCCGAGACCTTGCCGAAGGCGTCCTCCTGCAGGCGGGGCAGGAGCTGGCGGCGGGAGGCCTTGGGCGTGTCGAGGCGCTCAGGCATGACGGCCTCCCTTCCGTGCCGGGCTCGGACTCGGGCCCCCGGGGACGACGACGGGCACCGCACCGGACGGTGGCTGCACCTCCTCGTCGGTCTCGCGCCAGTCCTCGGGCAGCAGGTGGTCGAGCACGTCGTCGACGCTCACCGCGCCGAGCAGCCGGCGGTCGGCGTCGACCACGGGGATCGCCAGCAGGTCGTAGGTGGCCAGCCGGCGCGTGACGGCCAGCAGCGGGGCGTCGGCGCCGACGGGCTCGATGTCGGTGTCGACCGCCGTGCCGATCGCCTCGTGCGGGGGCTCGCGGAGCAGCCGCTGCAGGTGCACGACGCCGATGAACCGGCCGGTGGGGGTCTCCAGCGGCGGGCGCACGACGAAGACCATCGACGCCAGGGCGGGCGTGAGGTCGCGCCGCCGCACGTGCGCCAGGGCCGAGGCGATCGGGGTCTCCGGCCCCAGGATCACCGGCTCGGTGGTCATGAGACCGCCCGCGGTGTTGTCCTCGTACGCGAGCAGGCGCCGGACGTCACGCGCCTCCTCGGGCTCCATGAGCTCCAGCAGCTCGGCGGCCTGGTCGTCCGGCAGCTCGCCGAGCAGGTCGGCGGCGTCGTCGGGCTGCATCGCCTCGAGGACGTCCGCGGCGCGGGCGCGCTCCAGGCCCGAGAGGATCGCGACCTGGTCGTCCTCGGGCAGCTCCTCGAGCACGTCGGCCAGGCGCTCGTTGTCCATGGCCGCCGCGACCTCGAGCCGCCGGCGCGTGCCGAGGTCGTGCAGCACGTCCGCCAGGTCGGCGGGCTTGAGCTCGTCGTACTGGGCGAGCAGCAGCGCGGCGCCCTGCTGGTCGCTGGTGCGGGCCAGCCCGGTGATCTCCTCGATGTCGAGCAGCTCCGGCTCGCCGCGGCGGCGCAGCAGCCCGGCGCGGCCCGCGCGGTGGCGGCGCACGAACACCTTCGTGACCACCCAGTCGCCGTTGCGCTGCCGCTCGATGGCGAGGTCCTCGACGGTGGCCGCCCCGGAGCCGTCGGCCAGCTGCACCGTGCGGTCGAACAGCTCGCCGACGACGAGGGTCTCGAACGGCCGCTGCTCGAACCGGCGCATGTTGACCAGGCCGGTCGAGATGACCTGGCCGGCGTCGACCGCGGTCACCCGGGTCAGGGGCACGAACACCCGCCGACGGCCCGGGACCTCCACCACCAGGCCGACCGCGCGCGGCGCGCCCTTGGGCCGGAGCAGCACGACGACGTCGCGCACACGCCCGACCTGGTCGCCGATGGGGTCGAAGACGGAGGTCCCGGCGAGCCGCGCGACGAACACCCGGGTCGCGGATCCGCTCACGGGCTCAGAGTAGACGCCGGGTCGGCGGGCGCGCGCCACGACCGCGACCCGGGGCGAGGCTGGGCGTGACCTGGACGTCGGCCATGAAGTGCCTGCGCATCGCCCCGCAGGCCTGGCGGGTCGGGCCCGCGCTGGGCGAGGATGGGCGCATGTCGTTCTCCGGAGCCACCCGCGTCCCCCGCACGCCCACGCTGCCGCAGGGCGAGACGGTCGCGTCCTACGGCACCTACCTCGAGGCGCAGAAGGCGGTCGACCACCTGTCCGACCGGCAGTTCCCGGTCCAGCTCGTCACGATCGTGGGCACCGACCTCAAGATGGTCGAGCGCGTCACCGGGCGGCTGACCTACGCCCGGGTGGCGATGGGCGGGTTCGGCTCCGGCGCGTGGTTCGGCGTCTTCGTCGGCCTGCTCTTCCTGCTCACCAGCAGCAACGCGGGCATCCTGCTGACGTCCGTGCTGGTCGGCGGCGGCTTCGGCCTGCTGTTCTCGGTGATCTTCTACTCGTTCACCGGCGGCAAGCGGGACTTCACCTCGCAGAGCCAGATCGTCGCGTCGCAGTACGCGGTGCTCTGCCAGTCGGAGAAGGCGGCGGACGCGCGGCAGCTGCTCCGCGAGGTCGGCGGCGTGCGCGTCGGCGAGGGCCGGACGCCGGTCCCGCCCGCCGCCCCGTTCGGCGCACCCCCGTCGGACCCGTCGGCGAGCCACCCGGTCCCCGGCCACGCCGGCCCGGTGCCGCCGGTGCCGCCCGCCCCCGGCGCGCCGACCCCGCCCGCGGAGCCGCGGTACGGGCAGTACGCGGCCGGCGCCGGCGCCCCGCCGGCGGAGCCGCGCTACGGCCAGTACGCCCCGCAGCCCCCGACCGCGCAGCCGCCGACCGCGCAGCCGCCCGCCGCGCAGCCCCCGGCGCAGCCCGAGGGCGAGCAGCAGCCGCCGGCACCCGACGTCCCGCCCTCGCGCGGCACGTCGGACTGACGCGACGACGGCCCGGCACCCCCGCGGGGGAGCCGGGCCGTCGTGCGTGCGGGGTCAGCGGCCGAGCAGGCCCGCCATCCACGCCTCGACGTCCTCCGGGCGCCGGGGGAGCGCGGCCGACAGGTTCTCGTTGCCGTCGGCGGTGACCAGCACGTCGTCCTCGATCCGCACGCCGATGCCCCGCAGCTCGGCCGGCACCCGCAGGTCGTCGGACTGGAAGTACAGACCGGGCTCGATCGTGAACACCATGCCGGGCTCGATCACCGCGTCCAGGTACATCTCCCGACGCGCCTGCGCGCAGTCGTGGACGTCCAGACCGAGGTGGTGGCTCGTGCCGTGCACCATCCAGCGGCGGTGCTGCTGGCCCTCCGGGGCGAGCGACTCCGCGGCGGGGACGGGCAGCATGCCCCACTCGTCCAGGCGGGCGGCGATGACCTCCATGGCGGCCGCGTGCACGTCCCGGAACCGGTTGCCGGGCACCGCGACCGCGAAGGCCGCGTCGGCCGCGTCGAGCACCGCCTGGTAGACGCGGCGCTGCGCCTCGGTGAACGTGCCCGTCACCGGCAGCGTGCGCGTCACGTCCGCGGTGTAGAGCGAGTCGACCTCCACGCCGGCGTCGATGAGGACGAGCTCACCCTCGCGCACCCGGCCGTCGTTGTCGGTCCAGTGCAGCGTCGTGGCGTGCGCGCCCGCGGCGGCGATCGTCTCGTAGCCCACGTAGTTGCCCTCGACGCGGGCCTGCGACAGGAACGTGCCCTCGATGACGCGCTCGCCGCGCCGGTGCGCCACGGCCTCCGGCAGCCGCCGCACGACCTGCTCGAACCCGGCGACGGTCGCCGCGACGGCCGCGCGGAGCTCGCCGACCTCGTGCTCGTCCTTGACCAGCCGCAGCTCGGACAGCGCCTCGACCAGGGCGGCGTCCCGCTCGCCCGCGTCCTCGGTGGCCCGGATCTCCTCGACCACGGCCTCGACGGCCTCGTCGACCTCCGGCACCACCAGCAGCCGGATGCCGTCCGTGCCGACGTCCTTCGCGAGGGCGTCCCGCAGCTCGTCGCTGTGCGCGGTGCGGATGCCCGTGACCGTCTGCATGTCCTCGAGGGTCGGGCGCGGGCCCACCCAGAACTCGCCGTAGCGGGAGTCGGAGAAGAACTCCTCGGTGTCCCGGCCGGCGAGCGGGCGCATGTACAGCACGGCGCGGTGCGTCGACCGGGTGCCGTCGGGCAGCTCGTCGCCCTCGCCGTCCGCGGCGGGGTGCAGCACCAGCACCGCGTCCGGCTCCTGCTCCCCGCCCAGGCCCGTGAGGTGGGCGAAGGCCGAGTGGGGGCGGAACCGGTAGTCGGTGTCGTTGGACCGCACCTTGTACGCGCCGGCCGGCACCACGAGGCGCTCGCCGGGGAACTGCGCGGCCAGCCGGGCCCGGCGCGCGGCGGTGAACGGCGCGACGTCCGCGGGCGCCGCGGTGCTCGCGGGGCGCTCCGCCCAGCCGGAGGTCACCCAGTCCAGGAACGCCGCCGAGGACGGGCGCTGGCTGCGGTTCTGGCCGCGGTCGGCGAGCGTCTGCTCCGACGGGGCGGCGGCGGGCGAGGTCTCGGGAGCGGGTTCGGTGGCCATGCCCTCCAGTCTGGCACCGGGCGCCCGGCGCCGGGGACGGCCCCGGGCCGCCGGTAGGCTTCCGCGGTGCGCATCGACCTCCACACCCACTCGACGGCCTCGGACGGCACCGAGCCGCCGGCGGGGGTGGTGGCGTCGGCGGCGGCCGCGGGGCTCGACGTCGTGGCGCTCACCGACCACGACACCACGGCCGGCTGGGCGGAGGCGTCAGGTGCCGCGCGGCGGCACGGGATCGCGCTCGTGCCCGGGACGGAGGTCTCGGCGCTGCGGGGAGGCGTCAGCATCCACCTGCTGTCCTACCTCCAGGACCCCGCGCACCCGGCGCTCGCCGGCGTGGTCGCGCGCACCCGGGAGGCCCGCCTGCACCGCGGGCGGGCGATCGTCGAGCGGCTGTCGCGCGACCTGCCGATCACCTGGGAGGACGTGCTCGCCCAGCAGGCGCCGGGCACGGTCGTCGGCCGCCCGCACATCGCGGACGCGCTCGTCGCGCTCGGGCTGGTGCCCGACCGGAGCGCGGCGTTCGCCGACCTGCTGTCGGCGCGCGGGCGCTACTACGTGCCGTACTACGCCCCCGAGGCCGTCGACGCGGTCGAGGCGGTCCGGGCGTCCGGCGGCGTCCCGGTGTTCGCGCACCCCGGGGCGGACGGCCGCGGGCGGATCGTGGCGGACGCCGTGATCGCCGAGCTCGCCGAGGCCGGGCTGGCGGGGCTCGAGGTGCACCACCGCGACCACACGCCCGAGCAGCGCGCCCGCCTGACGGAGCTCGCCGACCGGCTCGGCCTGCTCGTCACCGGGTCGAGCGACTACCACGGGGCCGGCAAGGACAACCGCCTGGGCGAGAACACCACCGCCCCGGAGGTCCTCGCGGAGATCGAGCGCCAGGGCACGACGCCGGTGGTGCGACCATGAGCACCGTGCTCGACTGGCGACTCCTCTCCGAGGTCTTCATCACCCTGTTCGTCATCATGGACCCGCCCGGGACGGTGCCGATCTTCCTCGGCCTGACCGGGGCGATGACCCGGCAGCAGCGCAACCGCGCCGCCCGGCAGGCGATCCTCGTGGCGTTCGGCGTCATCCTGGTGTTCGCGGTCTTCGGGCAGAGCCTGCTGTCGTACATGCACATCTCGCTGCCCGCCCTGCAGGCGTCCGGCGGCCTGCTGCTGCTCCTCGTCGCGATGGAGCTGCTGACCGGCAAGGCCGAGGAGCCGCAGCCCTCCGGCAACTCCAAGGTGAACGTCGCGCTGGTCCCGCTGGGCACCCCGCTGCTCGCCGGGCCCGGCGCCATCGTCGCGGTGATGGTGTTCGTCCAGCAGTCCGACGGGACGCTCGCCGACTGGCTCGCGATCGCGCTCGGCATCGTGCTGGTGCACGTCTGCCTGTGGCTGGCCATGCGGTTCGCCGGGTTCATCCACCGGCTGCTGGGGGACTCCGGGACCACGCTCGTGACGCGCATCGCGGGGCTGCTGCTGGCCGCCATCGCCGTGCAGCTGGTCGCCGACGCCGTCGTGGCGTTCGTCCAGGCCGCCTGACCCGCAGCCCGGTGCCGCCGTGGCGCCGGGGCGCGCGCCGTACGAGGATCGGCGCGTGACCACCTCCACCACGACCCTGCGGGGCCGGCTCGGCGACGAGCTGTTCGCCCGCGTCGCCGGCCCGCGCGGGGCCCAGGTCCGCGAGCGGATCCACGCGACGCCCGGGCCGCGGTGGTTCGGTCCCGACGACGCGATCCGGCGGGTGCACGCCGACGCGTCGATGTTCGTCGGCGGGCTGACGGCCCTGCTCCTGCAGTCCTGGCACCCGCTGGCGATGGCGGCGGTCGCCGCGCACTCCGGGTACCGGTCCGACCCGTGGGGGCGGCTGCAGCGCACCAGCACCTTCCTGGCCGTGACGACGTTCGGCACCGCCGAGCACGCGCAGCAGGCCGTCGACACCGTCCGCGGCATCCACGACCGCGTCACCGGCACGACGCCCGACGGCCTGCCGTACGCCGCCTCGGACCCGCACCTGCTGCGGTGGGTGCACGTCACCGAGGCCCACGCGTTCCTCACGGCGCACCAGCGGTACGGCGCCCGGCCGCTCGACGCCGCCGGCTGCGACGCGTACGTGGCGCAGGGCGCCCGGGTCGCGCGGGCGCTCGGGGCCACGGACGTGCCCGACACGGTGGCGGGCCTGCGCGCGACGCTCGACGCGTACGTGCCCGAGCTGCGCGGCACGCCCGAGGCGCGGGAGGCCGCGGAGTTCCTGCTCGCGCGGCCGCCGGTCCCCGCCGCCGCGCTCCCGCCGTACCGGGTGCTCTCCGCCGCGGCGATCGGGCTGCTGCCCCGCGCCGCGCGCGCACCGCTCGGCCTGCCCGACCGCGCGTGGCTCGACGCGACGCTCGCCGACGCGGGCGGCCGGCTCGTCACCCGGCTCGTGCGGTGGGCGCTCGCGACGACACCGCCGCCGCCGACGGCCGACGCCGCGCGCTGAGCGGGCGCCACGACGACGCGAGGGCGCCCCGCCGTGCCGGC
>NZ_JBCLVN010000059.1:0-4612 GCF_039548315.1 Cellulomonas olei | reverse complement strand
GCCGGTCGGCGCGCGCTCGGCGACGAGGGCCTGGCCGCGCTGGCGCTCGCCGCGGCCGCGGGGCTCGACGCCGCCGACCGCATGCTCCGCGGTCTGCTCGGTGACCGCGGGGACGCCGCCGTCCGCGTGCTGCGCGACCGGCTGGCCGACCAGGCGGCCGCGCAGGCGCACCGCGAGCGTGACGCGGCCGCGGCCGTGCTGGACCGGCCGGAGCTGCGGCCCGACGCGGCGTCGCTGCTGCGCCTGCGCCTCGCCGTCGTCAAGGGGCTGACATGAGCGGCACGACCCCGCCGCCGGACGGTCCCGCCATCCCGCCGGCGCCCGCCGCAGGCACCGAGACGGCGGCACTGAGCCGACGTCTCGCGCAGCTCGACGAGGCGCTCGCGGTGGCGGGCGACCGCGTCGACGCACGGACGGCGTCCCGGGCGCGCGTCATCGGCGACCAGGTGCGCGCGCGGCTCGCGCTCGGGGTCGACCACACGGTCGTCGCGCTGCTCGGGGGGACGGGGTCCGGCAAGTCCAGCCTGTTCAACGCGATCTGCGGGCTGGACTTCGCGGAGGTGGGGGTCCGCCGGCCGACGACGGCGGAGGCTGCCGCCTGCGTCTGGGGCGCGGGCGGCGATGCGCTGCTCGACTGGCTGGAGGTCGAGGCCGACCGGCGCATCGAGCGCGAGAGCGCGCTGGACGGCGAGACCGAGGCACCTCTGCGCGGCCTGGTGCTGCTCGACCTGCCCGACCACGACTCGATCGAGCCCGCCCACCGCGCGGCGGTCGACCGGCTGCTGCCGATGGCGGACCTCCTGGTGTGGGTGGTCGACCCGCAGAAGTACGCCGACGACGCGCTGCACTCCGGGTACCTGCGACGCCTCGTCGGCCACGAGGGCGCGATGGTCGTCGTGCTGAACCAGGTCGACACCGTCCCCTCGGACCAGCGTGAGTCGCTGGTGCGCGACCTGCGTCGGCTGCTCGTCGAGGACGGGCTCACCGACGTGACGGTGCGGACCGCGTCCGCCCGCACGGGGGAGGGCGTCGCGGAGATGCGGGACACGCTCGCCGACGTGGTCTCCCGCCAGAGCCTCGCGGCGCGCCGCGGGTCCGCCGAGGTCGCGGACGCGGCGCGGCTGGTCTCCGCCGAGGTCGCGCCGGGCGAGCCGTCGGAGGAGGACCTGGACGTCACCCCGGTGGCCGTGACGCTCGCGCAGGCCGCCGGCCTGCCCGCCATCGCGGACGCGGTTGCGGCCGTGGTGCGCGGCAGCGAGGACCCGGTGCCGGCGTTCGTCGCCGTGCAGCCGGGCACCGTCTCGCTGGCCCGCGCCCAGTGGGCCGATGCCGTGACCGCCCGGCTCCCGCGACGGTGGGCGGACGCGGTGCGGACGAGCGTGGCCGGCACCGACGAGATCCGGGCGGCGGCGGACGACGCGCTGTCCCGCGTGGCGGTCGTCGCCCGCCGGTCCGCGCGTGCGGCGGTGCTGTCCGTGCTGACGTTCGTGCTGGCGGTGTCGGCGGTCGCGTCGGCCGCCGTCGGCGTCGGCCTGGCCCTGGGCTCCGGCGGGGTGGACGACGCGCTGCGGCCGGCCTGGCCGGCTGCGGCGGCGCTCGCCCTGCTCGCGGTGCTGTGCGGCGTCCTGGCCGTGCGGGCGCGCCGGTCGGCGGCCCTGCGTCGGGCCGAGGCGGTGCGCCGGGACGGCCGGACGGCGCTCGAGGCCGTGGCCCGGCGCTGCCTCGCCGACCCGACGCGGGCGGTGCTGGCGGACCACCGGCGGGTGCGGGAGCTGCTCGCGGGGGCGCGCGGCAGCTGAGCCGCGTGCCGGGCCCGACGCGGACCGCCTCGCCACGTGCGGCCGCCGAGTCCTCCACAGACCGTGTCGGCGGACCGGGTCCCCAGGCGACGGCTCGGAGGCCGGCGGCGGGGCAGCGCCCCGCGGGACGGTGCGTCCACGGCCGGCCCGACAGGTGCGCCGGCCACGGACGAGGAGGACGCATGGCGGTCAACGAGCTCAGCCTGACGGTGGTCGGCTGGGTGGGCAACGAGCCCACCCTCTACCTCGGCGAGGACGGGCAGGTGCCCTTCACGAAGTTCCGGCTCGGCAGCACGCCGCGGCTGTACGACCGGGAGCAGGACGCGTACGTGGACGCCGCGACGAGCTGGTTCACGGTCAAGGCGTTCCGCCACCTCGCCCAGAACGTCGCGGCGAGCATCCGGCGCGGGGACCCGGTGGTCGTGACCGGGCGGGTGCGGCTCGTCGACTGGGTCGCCCCCGACGGGCACACGCGCACGACGGCCGAGCTCACGGCGGACACCGTCGGGCACGACCTCACGCGGGGGACGACCCGGTTCGCGCGCACGGTGCACGAGCAGCGCGGCGGGCCCGGCGACGCGTCGGGCGGGGCCGCCGACCGGACCGACGGGGAGCACGCCGGGGCCGTGGCCCGGGGAGCCGGGCCCGTGGACGTCAGCGGTGCCGTCGTGCTGGACGACGAGACCGCCGATGACCCCCGCGCGGCGCCCGCGCCCGCGTGAGGGTGCGCCCGCGCCCGTCGGGTGGGCCGTGGCGGGACGGGCGGGAGGGCGAGAGGGCGCCCGGTCGCCCGGGCGGTGTCCCGGGCACGCCGATCGCCTAGGCTGGGTGACCGCGACGTCGCCCGGCCCCAGCCCGTCCGCCCACCCGGCGGACCCGACGCGCACCCCGATCACCGACGAGCACCGAGGCGGACGAGAAGCCAGTGGCTGAGTTCATCTACAGCATGTACAAGGCGCGCAAGGCGCACGGCGACAAGGTCATCCTCGACGACGTCTCGCTGAACTTCCTGCCCGGCGCCAAGATCGGCGTCGTCGGGCCGAACGGCGCGGGCAAGTCGACGATCCTCAAGATCATGGCGGGCCTCGACCAGCCGTCGAACGGGGAGGCGCGGCTCAGCCCCGGCTACACGGTCGGCATCCTGCAGCAGGAGCCGCCGCTCAACGACGAGAAGACCGTCCTCGGCAACGTCGAGGAGGGCGTCGCCGAGATCAAGGGCAAGATCGACCGGTTCAACGAGATCTCCGCCCTGATGGCCGAGCCCGACGCGGACTTCGACGCGCTGCTCGCCGAGATGGGCCAGCTCCAGGAGGCGATCGACGCCGCCGACGCGTGGGACCTCGACGCCCAGCTCGAGCAGGCCATGGACGCGCTGCGCTGCCCGCCGCCGGACGCGGACGTCAAGGTGCTGTCCGGCGGTGAGCGCCGCCGCGTCGCCCTGTGCAAGCTCCTGCTCGAGAAGCCCGACCTGCTGCTGCTGGACGAGCCGACGAACCACCTGGACGCCGAGAGCGTGCTGTGGCTCGAGCAGCACCTCGCGTCCTACCCGGGCGCCGTGCTCGCGGTCACCCACGACCGGTACTTCCTCGACCACGTCGCCGAGTGGATCTGCGAGGTCGACCGCGGGCGGCTCTACCCGTACGAGGGCAACTACTCCACCTACCTGGAGAAGAAGCAGGCGCGCCTGGAGGTCCAGGGCAAGAAGGACGCGAAGCTCGCCAAGCGCCTCAAGGACGAGCTCGAGTGGGTCCGGCAGTCCGCGAAGGGCCGCCAGGCGAAGTCCAAGGCCCGTCTGGCGCGCTACGAGGAGATGGCGGCCGAGGCCGACCGCACCCGCAAGCTCGACTTCGAGGAGATCCAGATCCCGCCGGGCCCGCGCCTGGGCAACCTCGTGCTCGAGGCCACCGACCTGCGCAAGGGCTTCGGCGACCGTGTGCTCATCGACGGCCTGTCGTTCACCCTGCCCCGCAACGGCATCGTCGGCGTCATCGGCCCGAACGGCGTCGGCAAGACCACGCTGTTCAAGACGATCGTCGGCCTCGAGCCGCTCGACGGCGGCACGCTCAAGGTCGGCGAGACCGTCTCGGTGTCCTACGTCGACCAGTCGCGTGGCGGCATCGACCCGAAGAAGACGCTCTGGGAGGTCGTGTCCGACGGGCTCGACTTCATCAAGGTCGGCAACGTCGAGATGCCGTCCCGCGCGTACGTCGCGTCCTTCGGGTTCAAGGGCCCGGACCAGCAGAAGCCCGCCGGCGTGCTGTCCGGTGGTGAGCGCAACCGCCTGAACCTCGCGCTCACCCTCAAGCAGGGCGGCAACCTCCTGCTGCTCGACGAGCCGACCAACGACCTCGACGTCGAGACGCTCGGTTCGCTGGAGAACGCCCTGCTCGAGTTCCCGGGCTGCGCCGTCGTGGTCTCCCACGACCGCTGGTTCCTCGACCGCGTCGCGACGCACATCCTCGCGTACGAGGGCACCGAGGAGGACCCGGCGAGCTGGTACTGGTTCGAGGGCAACTTCGCGGCCTACGAGGAGAACAAGGTCAGCCGGCTCGGTGCCGACGCCGCGCGCCCGCACCGCGTGACGTACCGCAAGCTCACGCGGGACTGACCGCAGGGCCCTCCGCGGCCCGGCCCACCCCCCGACGCGCACGCGCCGTCGCCCCACGGGGCGGCGGCGCGTCCGCGTGCATGCGGAGGCGTGCACCGATCCCGTGCACGCCTCCCGTGCACCAGCCGCGCGAGCGACTCCACCCGCCGCCCCGGTGCACGTTCGGAGGCTCCCAACGTGCTCGGAGAGGTGCGCGCGTCATCGA